>JBKCAB010000001.1:0-1446 GCA_046307935.1 Bacteroidota bacterium
GATTGAAAATTATCGCCATAACCCAAGCCGGAACAGATTCCGGAGGCAACTGCATATACATTCTTCAACACCGCAGAGAGCTCCGTTCCAAATAAGTCATCTGAAATGGTCGTTTTGATGTACCTGCAGCTGAGCAGCTCTGCCATTTTTTCGGCGTGATCCTCATTTTGTGAAGCGATGGTGAGATAGGAAAGTCGCTCGAGTGCTACCTCTTCTGCATGACAAGGCCCACAAATGATCCCTATCCTGTTGTGGGGAGTTCCAAACGTATCGTGAATGAAATTTGCCGGAATCGTATTGTACTCCGGAACGATGCCCTTCACTGCGGAAAATACCACCTTATCTTTTAGCAGCTCCTTTGGAAATTTCTCAAAAATAGATACCAGAAAGGCCGATGGTGTGGCAATGATGACGATATCTGCGGGCTGTATGATCTCCCGGAGATCCGTGCTGACATTGATCTTGTTGATATCGAATTCGACCGATTGAAGGTAGTTGGGGTTATGTCGGTATTTCAGAATGTGGGCCACGGCTTGTTCGCTGCGCATCCACCAGTTCACGGAACTGACGTTGTTGCAAAGGATCTTTACCAGGGCTGTTGCCCAGCTCCCTCCACCGATCACTGCTATTTTCTTTTCCAACTGATGTGTTTACCGCTGTAAAATTAGCGCTTTTTTCCATGAAGATACCATTGCCAAAACACTTCCCAAAATGGGAACTGGCACGAGCACTTTTTTTTACAATGTACTGATATCGTGTTTTTTATAGATTTTGGCATGGAATTCGATATGCGCTCCCTGCTAAAATTGTGAAACCTTACTTATGAATTTTTCTTCTACCAAAGATTTACGCAAACTTACTTTTGCCTTTTTCACTATCCTTTCCTTGAACGCTTTTTCCCAAGCTCCGTCGAACGATGGCATATGTGGCGCAATTCCCGTAACGTGTGGTTCAGTGACCAACGGGTCAACATTTAACGCAACCAATTCCGGAACGAACGAAGCCCTATTTTGTGGGGGATACAATCAAAACACCCCGGGTGTTTGGTATGTGTTTGCTGGAAATGGGCAAACAGTCACCTTCAGTCTCTGCGGCTCGCCAATTTTTAACGACTCACAAATTTCCATATTCTCCGGATCCTCTTGTGCGGACGCTACCTGCCTTGCCACCAATGACGATAACGGACCTGCATGTGCGGGACTAGTTTCCAGTATTGCAATACCAACGGTAGCAGGCACAAATTACTACGTTAAGATTTTCTCCTGGAATGCCTTGACACCATTCTTTGACTTTTCCTTAGCAGTAACTTGTGTAACACCACCATCACCCCCTACAAATGACCTTATCTGCAATGCCATTCCGGTTACATGCGGCACAGCGACGGTAGGAACTACTGTGGGTGCCACAGTGGGCGGCGCTGGAGAAACCGGTACCTGCGGAGGATAC
>JBKCAB010000002.1:0-1055 GCA_046307935.1 Bacteroidota bacterium
GGATCATACAACGTAATGATCGAACTCAGCAACGGAAATGTCAGTTCAGAACAACTGGTAGTAAGATAAAAACCCCTTAACAACCCACATACAACTAAACCCAAAAGTCGTGAGATCGGACCCTCACGACTTTTTTCATTGCAATAAATCAAATGCAATTAAAAAGAGGAGGAGGCAATTTTACTGTTGCCTCCTCCTCTATTACGGATCAAAAAAATCAGTTATTCAATGCCTCGGCACCACCAACGATCTCAAGAATCTCATTTGTAATGGCAGCCTGTCGGGCTTTGTTGTAGCTCAATTTGAGTGTTCGCTGCAATTCTTTCGCATTATCAGTTGCCTTATGCATAGCAGTCATTCGTGCCCCATGTTCAGATGCATGAGAATCTAGAACAGATTTGAAGAGCTGGATCTTGAGTGACTTCGGGATCAGTTCTTTCACGATATCCTCTTTGTTGGGCTCAAATATATAGTCTCCTGCAGAGGTATTGTCTGCCTGCACATTCGAAACAACCGGAAGCATTTGCTCGGTTTTCACCTCCTGAGTAGCCGCATTCACAAACTTGTTGTAAACGATAACCACCTTATCGAACTCCTTTGAAATGAAGCGATCCATTAAATCGGATGCAATATGAGCGACATTATCGAATTTGAGATCTGCAAAAATATCCTCAACTGAAGCAATATTATCGTTGATGTAATATGACTCTGTACGCTTGTACACGTCTTTTATCTTTTTTCCAAGACAAAGTACCTTTACGTTCGCGTTCTTATACTCATGGTTTACCAGATAATTTACACGCTTGATAATATTGTTGTTGAAACCCCCGCACAATCCGCGGTTCGATGTAACCCCTATAATGAGTACATTTTTCACTTCCCGATCATCCGAAAAAGCATTCTCAGAAAGATCCAGCGTCGCGCTGAGGTTACCAAGGATCTCCTGAAGCTTTTCAGCATAGGGACGCATTTGAGTTATGGCATCTTGAGCCCGCTTCAACTTTGCAGCAGAAACCATCTTCATCGCTGAAGTGATCTGCATGGTAGATCCTACT
>JBKCAB010000003.1:0-10126 GCA_046307935.1 Bacteroidota bacterium
CACTTTCTTTTTTCACTACGACACCATTGATTTTCATCGTACCACTTTTAATAAAAGTTTTATGGAATGCTTCTATTGAAAAAAAGTCATAAAAACTAAAAGATTGAACACGATTGGACATTAGATTGTCAAAAACGTAGAATTGACTTGTTGTAAACAACAAACCTTCCTTAAATCCGAAAATAATGGTTTCATCATTGCAAACTCTTTGTGTGTTGGAGCTATTATACCCTGAAAAGTTAGATAAACTTATCTTTTTCTTAGATAATTCAATTATTTCCTCTTTACTTAACAATTGATTTCTATTTTCTTGATAGAATTCTTTAAGTGCTTGATTTATAAAGTCGATTTCCATTTTGTAATTATTTATTTTATTTCAACTTGCCCATAACTTGTTTATATGCGCTACAAATGTTCTCTTTAATCATGTTTTTGATGAACTAGGCGAACATTTTGTTCGTATAAATATAAACGTTCCATCACAGATTATCAAACGGACTTTGTATCTCCCGAATCGATCGATTGGTCACGTGTGTGTAAATCTCGGTCGTCTTACTACTGTTGTGACCCAACAACTCCTGAATGTAACGCAGATCCGTTCCGCTTTCTAATAAATGCGTGGCGTAACTGTGGCGTAACCAATGCAATGTGACCGGTTTTTTAATCCCCGATCGATCCAACGCACGTTTAAGCACTAACTGAATACTGCGCGCCCCATAGGGATGGCCCGGAACATCTCCTTCAAATATCCATACCTGCGGACGATAAATGCGATAATAATCGCGAAGTTGCTCAAGTAACTTTGGACTCAAAGGAACTACCCGATCTTTTTTACCCTTCGACTGGCGGATATGGATGAGCCCACGATCCGAAAGTATGTCAGCAGGTTTTAGGTTCAATAACTCCGACCTGCGCATTCCACAGGCATAGATCACGCTTAACATTAAACGATGCTTCAGATTGATAGTCGAATTCAGGAGCTGTTTAACCTCTTCCTTGCTCAGAACGTTTGGAAGCACTTTTTCTCTTCTCGGTCGATGTATGAGATCAAGATTCATTTTGTGATGGTAGATCCTCCCATAAAACAAGCGAATCGCATTCACCACCTGGTTTTGAAAAGAAGCGGAATAGTTGTTGGAAAGGATGTATTCGTTGTTGAAAAGGATCACGTCCTCCTCACTTATTTCTTTTAGGTCCTTAGGCTGAACAAATCGAATGAATGTCCTCAGAGAATCCACATAGGTTTTGACCGTGTTCGTGCTGTAGCGATCTGAACGCATCGAACGTGCAAATGCGTGAATTACTTCTTCAAACTCAGGCTGCAAAGGTGGTAATAGATCAATAGGCTTCAGCCGTTTCCTGCGGTATTCGACCGATTCCAGCCGCTCGTGTATGATCTTAAGCTCAGCAAGATCTCCGAATTGCTCGAGTAGATCGCTGTAGTTTTGAAAGGAGCGATCAACAACCCAGCAATGCTCCAGTTTGTCCCAGACGCTTCCATCTAGCTTACGAAATCTGTTGTAGATCTCCCGATCGAATTCAAATCTTGTGTAATAATAGTTCTTGAGACCTATCGTCTGCTCGTTCAGTGTAATAGTTTTCATAGAGTAAAAGGCCAATTTTTACTTTAAGTTAGCTAAAAAGTTCATTTCATACAATATCTCGAATACCAATACTTCACTCATTCTTTTCACAATCCGCGTAATCCGCGTAATCCGCGGGAAAACCCTTTCTCTTTTGCCCTTTGTTCTTTATTCTTTCTTCTATCTTTGTAACTCAAACAGAACCCCACCATGTCGAAAGTCATTACTCTTAACGAATTCATCCTCGACCGCCAGGCAGAATTCCCTTTCGCAACCGGCGAGCTGTCACGTATCCTGAGCGATATCGCAGTGGCCGCTAAAATCGTAAGTCGCGATGTGCGCAAGGCTGGATTGGTAGATCACATTCTAGGAGCACAGGGGAACACCAACGTGCAGGGAGAGGAGCAGCAAAAACTGGATGTGGTGGCCGATCTGCAGTTCATAAAGGCGTTTGAAAACGGAGGAGAAGTGTGTGGGATCGCATCCGAAGAGAACGATGACTTTGTTGCCTTTACCTCAGATTCCGCAAAAAAAGGAAAATACGTGGTGCTCTTCGATCCGTTGGATGGCTCCTCGAACATTGACGTGAATGTGTCCATCGGAACAATCTTTTCCATTTATCGCCGTGTTTCTGAAACCGGAACGGAAGCTACACTGGAAGACATGCTCCAGGAAGGAAACAAGCAGATCGCTGCAGGCTACGTACTCTATGGTTCTTCTACCATGCTGGTGTACACAACGGGCTGTGGCGTGAACGGATTTACGCTCGATCCATCCATCGGTGAGTTCTGTCTCTCACATCCTAATATGCGCATGCCGGAAACAGGACGCATCTATGCCATGAACGAAGGAAACATCGACATCTGTGAGCCAGGCATTAAGGAATATGTGCAGTATTGCCAGAGCTTTGAGAACGATAAAGGAGCGCCTTACTCAGGACGATACATTGGCTCACTCGTGGCCGATTTCCATCGCAACATGATCAAAGGTGGGATCTATATCTATCCTGATACGACCACCTCACCGGAAGGAAAGCTCAGGCTTTTGTACGAGTGCAATCCGCTGGCGTTCATCGCAGAGCAGGCGGGCGGGCTGGCTACCACCGGGCGTTTGCGTATTATGGATATCCAACCAACGAAGCTCCACCAGCGCGTACCGTTCTTTGTCGGATCCAAAAAGATGGTGGAGAAGGCCATGAGCCTCTTGAAATAACATGGAGACCCAGGAATTCCGTGCGTACTTTTCCCGTTTACCGCAGATCGATAAAACGGCTGCACAGCTGTCTGAGCAGGGATGTCGAATCCACTGGAAAGGACTGGTAGGATCTTCCAAAAGCGGATGTGCATCAGCACTCGCACAGCAGGTTCCGGGACATCACCTATTCATTCTTTCCGACAAGGAAGAGGCCGCATATTTCCTAAACGACCTGGAGTCGCTTTTCCCGGACGACAAACGCGTGCTGTTCTACCCGGCGTCGTACCGTGTTCCGTATCAGCTGGAAGAAACCGACAACGCCAATGTGGTGGCACGGGCCGAGGTCCTCGAACGCATCAACAACGGAACGAACGTTTGGGTAGTGACCTATCCACAGGCGCTATTCGAGAAAGTACCCACTTCTAAAAATCTCTCGAAGAATACGCTTAGAGTGGAGGTAGGCAAAAGCTACTCGATCGATTTCCTAAATGAGCTCCTACTGGAATACCATTTTGAACGTGTCGATTTTGTTTACGAGCCCGGACAGTTCTCCATTCGTGGCGGAATTGTCGATGTGTATTCGTATTCCAACGACCTCCCTTTCCGAATCGAATTTTTCGGCGATGAGGTGGAATCGATCCGCACCTTTGATGCTTCGTCCCAGCTTTCGGTTACCACACATAAACATTTCAACATCATACCCAATGTCCAGGGCCAGCTGAATCTGGAAGGTAACGGAAGCTTTTTCTCCTTCCTTGGTCAGCAGGTGACGGTTTGGCTTTCCTCAATGGACCAACTGCGATCGGTTCTGGACCGCGAGTACGAGAAGTCGGTGAAGATCTATTCAGCGCTCTCCGACACGATAAAGCGAACCCTTCCGGCCGAGCTGTACCTGCATCCGACGGAGGCGGTGAAGGAAATACAAACTTATTCCGTCATCGAATGGGGACCAGAATACCACTTCACGCCACAAAAGACATTTGAGTTTGATTTTATCCCGCAGCCGAGTTTCAACAAGAACTTTGACCTGTTGAAGGCCGACCTGGTCAACCGTAAGCAACTCGGATTCACCAATCTGATCTTTTCCAACCAACCGCGCCAGATTGATCGCCTGTACCAGATCTTCGAGGACCTGGGAGGGGATGCGGAATTCAAACCGGTCCATGTGGCGCTGCACGAGGGATTCATCTCTCCCGGCCTAAAGCTTGTCTGCTATACGGACCATCAGCTTTTTGAACGCTACCACCGTTTTCGGCTGAAAGAAGGATTCCGACAGGCCAAGCAGGCGCTGACATTAAAGGAGATATACAACCTCCAGAAAGGCGATTACGTCACACACATCGACCACGGTGTAGGGCAGTTCTCAGGTCTGGAGACGATTGACGTGAACGGGAAACCACAAGAAGCCATCCGTTTGGTATACAAAGACGGTGATGTGCTGTATGTCGGGATTCACTCCCTGCATCGGATCTCTAAGTTCACTGGGAAGGAAGGAACGGCTCCAAAGGTCAATAAATTAGGAACGCAGGCGTGGACCAACCTGAAGAACAAGACCAAGAAACGTATAAAAGAACTCGCCTTCGATCTCATCCAGCTCTATGCAAAACGCAAGAGCAGACCCGGATTTGCGTTCCACAAAGACACGTATCTGCAGAACGAGCTTGAGGCGTCGTTCATGTATGAAGATACTCCTGATCAGTTTAAGGCTACGCATGCGGTAAAAGAAGACATGGAGCGTTCAACACCGATGGATCGACTGGTCTGTGGTGATGTTGGCTTCGGAAAGACCGAAGTGGCGATCCGCGCCGCATTCAAGGCCGCAACGGATGGGAAACAAGTCGCAGTGCTCGTTCCTACCACGATCCTTTCCATGCAGCACTTCCGGACCTTCAAAGAGCGACTCAAGGACTTCCCGGTAACGGTGGATTACCTCAATCGCTTCAAGTCAGCCAAGGACACCACAGAAACCTTGAAAAAACTGGCAGATGGCAAGATCGACATCCTGATCGGAACGCATGCCATTGTGGCTGAACGTGTGAAGTACAAAGACCTGGGGCTCATGATCATCGATGAGGAACAGAAGTTCGGTGTGGCGGTCAAAGACAAGCTGAAAACGCTCCGCGCGACGGTAGATACGCTTACACTTACGGCAACACCGATCCCGCGAACGCTCCAGTTCTCGCTGATGGGTGCCCGTGATTTAAGCATCATTAATACACCACCACCGAACCGTCAGCCCGTGCTCACGGAGATCATTACCTTCAACGAAGAACAAATACGGGACGCGATCGCTTACGAGGTCAGTCGCGGGGGGCAGGTCTTTTTTGTGCACAACCGTCTTTCCAACATCCGCGAGGTACAGGGCATGATCCAGCGACTGTGTCCGGGAGTGCGTGTGGGTGTAGGGCACGGTCAAATGGATGGCAAGGACCTCGAGAAGATCATGTTGGACTTCATTGAGGGCGAATACGACGTCCTACTTGCAACGACGATCATTGAATCGGGGATCGACATTTCGAATGCCAACACGATCATCATCAACGATGCGCACAACTTCGGGCTGAGCGATTTGCACCAGCTTCGCGGACGCGTCGGGCGAAGCAACAAAAAAGGATTCTGCTACCTGATCGCGCCGAAGTTCAGTATTCTTACTTCTGAGGCACGCAAACGTCTCGAGGCTCTCGTTCAGTTCTCTGACCTGGGTTCAGGGTTTAATATTGCCATGAAAGACCTGGATATTCGCGGTGCCGGAAACATGTTGGGTGGAGAACAGAGTGGCTTCATATCTGAGATCGGGTTTGAGATGTACCAGAAGATCCTCAACGAAGCGATGGAGGAACTTAAGGATAACGAGTTCAAAGAACTATTCGAAGAGCGGAACACAGACTCTCCGCTCCAGTACGTCCGCGATTGTATGCTGGAAACCGATCTTGAAGCGCGAATACCGGATGATTATGTGAACAACGTGGCAGAACGTCTGAGCCTCTACCAGGAAATGGATAACCTGAAGAATGAAGAGGAGCTGCAGGAATTTGCTAATCGCTTAAAGGACCGTTTCGGACCGCTTCCAAGACAGGTGCAAGAGCTGATCATTTCATTTCGTTTAAGATGGCTGGCGCAGAAAATGGGACTTGAGCGACTCGTGATCAAGTCGAACAAGATGATCGGGTATTTCATCGCCGACCCGCAATCACCGTTTTACGAAACAGAGATCTTCACGCAGGTGCTCAACCACATTCAGCGAAATGCCAGGGGCTGTAAGCTCAGTGAAAAGAACGACAGACTAAGGATCATTTTCGATGAGGTGAAGCACATCCGCGATGCCTATGAACAGATCTTCGCGATCTGCGGATAAAACCATACTAATTCCTTGTTCGCTTCGTTAAAGAGAAGTAATTTTCCAAACATGAAACAAGTCATTCCATTGATGCTTCTCCTGGTCGTTCTCTCATCCTGTGGAGCACTTGCTCCTGTAAACGGCAAAATTCGACTGGTCAGATCCGCGAAAAGCGAAGAGGTTAAGGTCATTGAGCGTTCAACCGGATCGTCGGAACTTGCTGTTCTGGAAGAGGTGGCGCCCGCTTCACCGAAGGTTATGCAAAGGGAATCGGGAACTTTGGAGACATCAGTTGATAACGCAAGCAAAGATTTTCCGACATTATTTCCCGAAGACGAAGAACGCAAGGACGTCAAAGTGGAAATACGATCTCCGGAGGATCTTTTACCTGACGAAGATGAGCGGATCATCAACGAGGCATTGAAAGCAGAACGTGACGCTAATTCAGCCTTTTGGTTATTCCTAACCGGTTTGTCGTCTGTATTTGTTCCTTATCTTGGTTTTATTCCTTTCATTATTGGCCTGATCTTCTATTCCCGCAGCCGAAATGCACGTTACATAACACCGCTGGGAGAAAGAAGATCGTCTGCGGCTACCGTGCTTTTAGTGATAGACAGTATAGTCCTTGTTTTGTGGCTGATCCTGATCATCGCTCTAATATTGGCTTTTTAAGCAAATAGAAACCGTGTGGAATGTCGCGCTCCAAAAGAGTTATAGTATCCGTCACCAATGATCTCTTCACCGATAATCGGGTGAATAAGGTCTGTCTGTTTTTGCGGTCACAAGGGTATGATGTACTACTCGTCGGAAGGCGAAGAAAAAACAGTCAGGCGCTCCCTGAAAGGGCGTATGCTACGTATAGGATGGAACTTCTTTTTGACAAGGGGGCGTTCTTTTATGCTGAATATAACCTGAGACTATTCCTTTTCCTGTTGTTTCGTAAAGCGGATGTCCTTGTTTCCAATGATCTCGACACTTTGCTCGCTAATTTTATGGCTTCGAAATTCAAACGCCGTTGCGAGCTCGTGTACGATTCCCACGAGTTCTTTACAGAAGTGCCGGAATTAACAAGTCGACCTCGTGTAAGAAAGATCTGGTTGAGTATTGAAAAATGGATCTTCCCAAAACTGACAAAGATCTACACGGTGAACCCATCAATTGCTGCAGCCTATAAAGAACGGTATGGCAAAGATCTTTTCGTCGTGCGCAATATCTCACCGCAGTGGAAACCGAAAAGCCGACTTTCGAGAAAGGATTTGGGTCTCCCGGAAGATAAATTCCTTGTGATCATGCAGGGAGCTGGCATCAATGTCGATCGTGGTGCTGAGGAGGCTGTAGAAGCCATGAGATCGTTGGAAAACATAGTGCTTTTGATCGTGGGAGACGGTGATAGTGTTCCTAAACTTAAGAAGAACGTAAATAATTACGATCTACAGAAAAAAGTTTTATTTTTTGATAAAAGACCTTATGATGAGCTGATGCAATTCACTGCCAATGCAGATCTTGGTCTTACGCTCGACAAACCCAGCAATCTCAACTACCGCTTTTCTCTTCCCAACAAGGTTTTTGATTACATTCATGCTGGGATACCGGTAGTTTGTACCGATCTTCCGGAAGTCAGCAAGATCGTGGCAGGATATGAAGTGGGGATCATATTGGAAAAATTTACACCAGATACTTTAGCTGCAGCGATCCACCAATTGAGCGGAGATGCAGAAAAGATGTCGAAATTGAGGTCGAATTGCCGGCTTGCAGCGGAAAAGGAAAGCTGGGAGGGAGAGTGTGAAATACTGAAAAAGATCTACCCGAAAGTTGGAGCATAGGCATTTACATATTGTTTCTTTGGATGTTCCTTTTCCGGCGGATTACGGTGGAGCCATCGATATCTTTTACCGCATCAAGGCGTTGCATGAGTTGGGAGTTCAGATCACGCTGCATGTTTTTGAATATGGTCGTGGAAAACAGAAAGAGCTTGAAAAATATGCGAAGGTCATTTATTACCGCCGAAAACGCGGTGTCCTTCAGCAACTTTCTTCCCGTCCGTTCATTGTACAGTCGCGGAAGAACGCGAAACTTTTGGAGAACCTCTTAAAAGATAATCACCCCATCCTTTTTGAAGGAATTCATACCACGTGTTACCTGGAGCATCCCGAGATTCAAAAGCGTACGACCATGGTCCGCATGCACAATCTGGAACATGAATATTACAAGGGGCTCAGAAAAAATGCTTCATGGCTGAAGAAGTTGTTCTTCCGATTGGAAGCTATGAAACTGGAGAATTACCAGCAGATCCTTTCCTATTGCACAACTGTACTCGCGATCAAGGAATCGGACGCAGAAGCAATTAAGAAACTGAATCCGAACGTTCGTGTTTTACCCGCTTCACTCCCTGATTTGGAAGGAACGTTTGGTTCAGTTGGCCGATACGCATTGTTTCACGGCAATCTGTCAGTTCCCGAAAATCAAAAGGCAGCGTACTGGATTATGGATACGCTGGATCCCATCTTAGACCAGCATTTTGAACTGGTAATCGCTGGAAAGAGACCGGGTAAGAAACTGAGGGTGATCTGTGCTAAAAAAGGTGTTCGTTTGGTGGCTGATCCCTCTGATTTGGAAATGGACAGGCTCGTGCGCGAGGCACAGCTCCACGTATTGTACTCACCGGTGGACTCAGGTGTCAAGTTGAAATTGCTGGCCTGTTTGCATAGCTCCGGACATATACTGCTAAACAGTAAAATGCTTGGAAACAAAGCGTTCAAAGAATTTTGCGTAGTGGCTGATGATCCCAAGGAATACAAGTTACATTTCATAGGTCTTCGTAATAAAGCACTCACGGAAGAGGCATTTAATGAGCGAAAAAAATTCCTGGACACGCATTTCAATAATCGAAAAAATTGTCAAACCATACTTGAACTCATCGATGCTGAATAAACAGTTCTTGATTTTATTTCTCTTGCCTGTACAACTGATCGCGCAGAATTTGAGTGGGAAGTGGTATTCTTCCTTTCGCATTGCAGGAACAGCTCAGCGCATCGACCTCTTGATCGGCCAGAATGATAAGGGAGCAACTGTAGACTTGGTCTTTCCGGATCTTGATACCCTGAAAAGGCATTCCACAGATCAGGTTGTGGTGAATGACACCTTAGTTGCCTTCAGTTGGACCAAACGTGCACTGAAATTCGACGGTAAGTTCATTGCTTCCGAGGGTATCATCCGAGGCGAAATGCAGCAGTCAGGATTGGATTGGGAAGTGACTTTCTACAGGGATCCTCAACCAGTGATTGAGATAAAAAGGCCTCAGGAGCCTAATAGCGCTGATGGGTATTCAGTTCGTGAGGTTCAGATTCCGAATGGTGATGTCGCTCTGGGGGCAACGATTTTTTTTCCAAAACTTTCTGAGAACGGAAAGATTCCTCTGGTAATCATGGCAAGTGGTTCAGGACCCCAGAACAGAGATTGTGAGCTCATGGGACATAAACCCTTCCTTGTTATGGCCGACCATTTGGCAAAGAATGGGATTGCTGTCCTGCGCTTTGATGATCGTGGGATGGGTAAAAGTACAGGTGTGTTTCAAACGGCGTCATTGAAAGACTTCGCGTCTGATATCAACGCATGCGTGAAATTCATCAAGCGTGATAAGGAGCTCGGAAAGCGAGTGCAGATAGGTATTGCCGGACATTCCGAAGGGGGGATGCATGCTTTAATGGTTGCCGCAAAAAATAAAGATGTTCGCTTTATCCTGGAGCTGGCAAGTGTAGGAACAAGCGGAAAAGATGTGTTAGTGAAACAACAGTACCGGATCCCTTTGAAGGCTGGAGCCTCGGAAAATTATGCGCGCTGGAACAGTGCAGTGTATGAAGGCATGTGCAGGATCATCACCGAATTCAACGCTGAAACAGTGCAGGAACCCATGTATGCGTTTCTCGATTCCATGTATACTTTGGCACCGGAGGAGTTCCGCAACGAGGCGACTCCGATGTTCTTTAAAACACGCATCATGATGTTTGGGAAC
>JBKCAB010000004.1:0-821 GCA_046307935.1 Bacteroidota bacterium
ATTCTGATGAGTTACGCACATCCATCAATAAGGTCTTTTATGGAGAAATGCGCATTTTGTTGGAATCGGAGGATGCATTCACACATAAGTTCACCATGTTGCGATCAGTTGGCGTGATCGACAGTCCCGACAAAACCCTGCGGATTGTTAACTGGAATGTGGAACTTCAGGATGAGACGCATCGATATTACTGTTTTCTTCTTCATTTCGATAAGAAGAAACGATCCGTTGATTTGCATGAACTGAAAGACAATACGGAGTCGGTGCCTTTGCAGTCAGATCTCATCCTTGGCGCTGATCAGTGGTATGGTGCGCTGTATTACGGGATTGTTCCAATCGAAAAGGGATCTAAAACGATCTACACCCTTATGGGTTGGGATGGAAATACCTCCGCGAGCAACATTAAACTTGTTGACGCACTTTATTTTAATGGATCACAGCCCAAATTGGGAAGTCCGATATTCAAATTAAAGGATAAAACGGTCAAAAGAGTATTTTTCGAACATTCCGAGAAGGCGATCATGTCGCTTCGCTACGAAGATGAGTACGATCGGATCATCTATGATCACCTATCTCCCGAATCACCCGGTCTTGAAGGGATATACGCTTTCTATGTGCCTGATTTTACCTACGATGCACTAATGCTTGATAATGGTAAATGGGTGTTAAAAGAAGATGTGATCGGTACTAACAGAGGAAATGAAGATAAGGTAGCCGTTTATGCCATCAATGAACGCACAGGGAAGATTGAAAAGAACGAGATAAAGAACAAGTGGATCGATCCGGAGGATAGCTCTGCCCCAGCAGGAGGTTCTGAACAC
>JBKCAB010000005.1:0-7099 GCA_046307935.1 Bacteroidota bacterium
TCCGACGAGATTCTGAATGGAGCTGTAACCAACATATTGATCGGAATTGAGTGTCGCATCCGAAAGTTCCAGCTCATCTTCATAAAGCAAATAGCCCAATTCAATGCGTTGAGTAGGATTCCCATGACCGTGAAGATCAATATAAAAAACCCGTTCACCATGCTCAGAAAGGGCAATCGACTGTGCTTGTTCAATAAAGTCATGAAATTCATTCCATGCAGTTATGGCGTCGGTATTTCCGCAAGCTCCGTCATTGACGTTTCGATTGCAGTCCAGCTTCGTTCTTTTCAAGTGGCAGATAACCAGATGTGGATGGCAATTCGTGAGTGCAAAAAGTGCCGCATCCAGTTTAAGCGCAAGATCGACGGTGTGCGCATCCGTGACAGTCACTGCATTGTTACATGTCCGATCCGGTATGTTCTCTGGCTGTAAACTCCCGCCATGCGGCACTGAGATCACGATCGGCAAAACACCTTGCCTATATTCTGTGTAAGCGTTCTCACCCCAAAATATCTGGGCCTTGGCAAAGACACTGCCGAAGAGCGTATAAATCGTAATCAGCACAAAACGGCACATCATCTCAGCAGGTTCACATGACCGGTACGTTCATAGACCATATCCGATTCAAATCCCATGTATGTGAGCTTCCAGGTGTACGTACCATCTTGGCAAAGGGTCCCTTTATAGGTTCCATCCCAATAATCCTCAAAAGAAGTGATCGTATAGAGTAACTCACCCCATCGGTTGAATATCAATAGCTCAAATTTGAAGATATTGCTACCAATAACCGTGAAGCCATTGTTGAACTCGTCTCCATCGGGCGTAAACGTATTCGGCACATAAATAATGGGGTCATAGAAGATGCTAACACTATCCCCGGCTGAACATCCGTTCTCATCTGTATAAGAAACGTAAATTGTCACATTTTGATCAGGAGAAGTAACGGTGCTTTGACATGAGACACAACTCAACAGCTCAGCAGGAGACCATGTGTAACTTCCCGGTGTGGAACTGGTGGCGGTAAGCGTAATGACATCGCCATACCATGCAAAAACATCCGGAGAGGTTTGTATGAATGGAACAGGAAAAAGGTCCACGGAAACATCTGCTGATGCGGTGCAACCGGTTGCATCTGTTCCGACAACCGTATAAACTGTTGGCACGCTTGGTCGCACTATGATCTGCTCGCCAAATGGTGAACCAAGAATTGTACCGGTTGGTGTCCAGGAATAGGAAACTCCTCCCTGCGCCCACAAGGTGGCGGTTTGACCCGGACAGACAGTCGTATCATTACCGGCAGTGATATTCGCTGTAACAACATCAACGAAAACGCTATCCGTGGCATAGCCGCAGGCATTGAAAAAGTCACAGTAATAATACATGTCGGACGCCGGACTCAGCACGACTACCGGGCCGTTCAAAGTATTGATGAACTGATCCGGAGACCATTCATAGCTTTCTCCACCTGAAACACTAACTGTTACTGAACTTCCGGCACACACACTTACAACGTCAGGCATCACCGGAATCGGAGGGTCGAAGTACACATCTACTCTGACTGAATCTGTAAAGGTGCACCCCTCAGGGGATTCCACTTCCACGTAGTACGTGGTGGATTCAGTCGGTGAGGCGACGGGATTTTGTATGGTGGGATCATTCAATGTCGCCGGTGGTGACCAATTGAAAACAGCTCCTTCAGAAACCGCCAGGAAAGCACTATTGCCTATACAAACTGAAGTGTCATTCGATATCACGGGATCGAAAGGTATCACCTGCAAGGTGAGTTGTAAAGTGTCTGTACCACAGCTATCAGAAACGATAACAGTGAAATCGGTCGTTTCATCGATCACCGCGTATGGTGTTGGACTGGTTGGATCGTCCAGAAACTCTGCCGGACTCCACAGATACTGTGATCCTCCAAATGCTTCTAGCTGATAAGAACCTCCGGGACAGATCGCATTCTGAGGCTGCACAACACCTCCCTGAAAATCTCCAATGTAGACCTCAAAAACAGCAGAATCCGAAGTAAAACAACCATTCGAGTCTGAAACAACAAGTGTCACCGTATAGACTCCCGGACCATCATAAAAATGAACAGGATTTACATCGTTCGAGGTATTACCGTCGCCGAAATCCCATTCAAAAGTATTACCATTGGAGCTGTTATTACTGAAAACAACCGGATCTGGCAAACAGATTAGTGGTTCAGGTTCAGAAATGATCGCTTCAATTTCGTTGAGCTCAAACTTAAACGCAGCAAGATTACAATTCGTACTCGGATTAGCCGGTGACCAGGAGCCGGGCGTAGAGGTGAAACCGAAGTCATTTCCACCGCAAGCACCACAAACGGCATGATAGATCCTCCCCGACTTATCGAATCGACTTGTACCGCCATCCACATGATTACTGCTGCTGGCTACACCCCCCATGAATGTGGCATACTCAAGTGATTCAGCATCCTGAGTAAGCACCGCTATGTAGAAGTTACTGCCATTGGTAGCGGTCTGATAAGCATCCGCTGTAACCGGAAATCCGTTCGTAGTGGAAAAAAGTGCCTGACTCACCGAAGAATTCTGGTTCAATACACCGCCCCAACCTGATAGATAGATCTCGTAACAGTCGGAGACCAGGAAAGCCGTCGGAGAGATCTCAACATTACCGGAACCTGCGCCTATCGTTGTAGACCACTCAACTGTATTCAGATCGGTACTGTATTTCTGAATAAACTGTCCGGAGTTAGGGTTGCCATACAATCCCGCCGTGATCGGCCATGAAGTCTGTGATTGTCCAAATACATATACCTTGTCATCAACATCCAATTGAACGAAATAAGCCTGGTCGTATTCTCCGTAACCGATGAAGGTGCCTGAGAGAAAAGATCCATTACTGCCATTCAAACGCGTCACAAATCCATCAGCAAGTCCACCGTTTGCACTGAGATCATTTCCTACCGTGATCGGCAAGGTAGCCGAGGTCGTTCCACCGGCAAAATAAACCTCACCGGTTGACGAAAGCTGAACGGAATTACCGGTGTCGAAACCGCTTCCCCCAAAGAAGGTACTCCAGCTCAAGGTGTTCAATGCAGGAGGCATTTTGAAAACAATCGCGTCCTGCGCACCGTTTATAGAGCCTTGCATTCCGGATACAACAGGAAAATTGATCGATTGTGTTGTTGATGCAATGTAAACATTCATGGACTCGTCGAGTGTGATCTCCCCTCTGAACTGGTCTCCGTAATTGTATTGGAGCGTATTGATGTTCAGACCGTCAGTGTTCGTTCCACCAACATAGGTGGAAGCAATGAGAGCTGTACCGGTCGAATTAAGTCTGGTGACAAAAATATCCGCTCCCTCAAAATTCAGGTTGTTCTCGGTTACTGAAGGACCTCCATTAAAGCTGGCATCGTAAGGAGTTCCTGCCATTGGGAAATTCACCGAAGAGGTAACGCCGTATATGAACAATTCGCCATTAGGTGCTGACACAATACTGTTGGGAGTTTCGTTACCCGCACCGCCAATGTAGGTTGAGTAGATGAGGTCACTGCCTGTCGCATTGAATTTCGTGATACCTATATCCAATGGAAAAGTACCGGTACCTCCATTGAAACTAAGGTCATATGCACCCGTGGTGAGAGGATAACCGACACCAAAAACAATTCCGCCAGCGAACAAATTCCCTGAAGGATCCGGTGCTGCCGTAAAACCCCAATTGTCTACGGTTGAGCCGGTGAAAGTGGAAAAGGTCAGGCTGGGATCTATGATCAGCTTTGCAGAAGTATCGTATTCACCCAACTCAAAGGACAGAACCGAACCGTTCAGTGCGAATCGGCAATTCACCGCTCTCTTTCTTCCTTCTTTTTCTGTCCATGCAACAGGCGCCGACTGCACGATCTCACCGAAACTATGCTCAATGTGAAGCAAGCCCTGGTCGTCGACCCACAACTTGTCATGTCCCTCAATAAGCTGCTTGATCTGTGCAGGTTCTGCCCCGGGTGAAAGTGTAAAGGCATATTCAAGCTGTGACTCCTCTCCATTGAGCAGCATCTGGATCCCCGGATACAATTCCGTCATTTCGACATTCAATACGCTTCGAATACCGGACTGCCACCTCGCAGGATCATTACCGATCAAGTAATTGCTGTAAAAATCAGACGAATCGCTTTCCTTTATTGATCCTGTATTGCTTGCCCCCATAAATGTCGAACGGACCACATGACCACGCATAGATTCGTTCTCGTGATCACTTTCGGATGATTCGTGAGGGTGATGTAAAACTTGTTTTAAATTGGAAAATGAAAACGTAAATCCTGTTTTCTCCACAAACATGTTCCCGCTACTCAGCTCCACATTATACAGGATGCGATCATCCCATTGGCCACGATTCGGGACCATCCAAACCTGCGAAATAACAGAACCTGACAGCGCTGTCGCAACAAAAAAGAATATGATCGAAAGCATCCTCATACAAGCCGAATTTACGACAAATCAGCACAACAGTTATCTGAAAACATGGAAAAACGCCAATAGTTCATCTCTCCGCACATCATAATAACTCCATTCTGGCACGAATGGTTGCCTGTTTATCAACAAATAATCTTTCACGCCGTTTATCCAATTCCGTTCAACTAAAAGCGTAACTTTACGGCTCATTTGATATATACCGATCCATGAGCGATGCGATCAAACACGAATGTGGGATAGCTGTTCTAAGGCTGAAAAAACCGATCCAGTTCTATCTGGACAAATACGGTACGGCTTTCTATGGGCTCAACAAGCTCCACCTAATGATGGAGAAACAGCACAATCGTGGACAGGATGGTGCCGGTGTGGCAAATATCAAGCTGGACATGGAACCCGGTGAACGATACATTTCCAGATACCGATCCATAGACAGCAAGCCCATACAAGATATTTTTGATCATATCAACAAGCGTTTTAAACAGATCGGTGAGGAAGATCCGTCATTGTTGAAAGACGTAAATTACTTGAAGAAAAACGCAGGATTTACAGGGGAGCTTTTTCTCGGGCACCTGCGATACGGGACCTTCGGAAGAAATTCTATCGAGAGCTGCCACCCTTTTTTGCGACAAAACAATTGGGTAACCCGCAACCTCGTGGTAGCAGGCAACTTTAACCTGACGAATGTCGATGAGCTTTTTGAAGTGCTTGTTAAGATCGGTCAGCATCCAAAAGAAAAATCGGATACGGTTACAGTACTTGAAAAGATCGGTCATTTTCTCGACGTTGAGAACGAGGAAATGTATGCAAAACTCAAGGCAGAGGGGAATACAAATACTGACATCTACCAAAAGATCGCTGAAAACCTCGATATAGAACGAATCCTGAAACGCGCCTCTGAAGACTGGGATGGCGGCTATGCTATGGCCGGACTTTTCGGACACGGTGATGCTTTCGTATTGCGAGACCCGTCCGGAATTCGGCCGGCCTATTGGTATGAGGATGATGAGGTTTGTGCAGTGGCATCCGAACGTCCTGTGATTCAAACGGCTTTTAACCTGAAAAGCGAGCAGGTTCAGGAGCTTTCTCCGGGACATGCACTTATCATTCGTAAGAACGGCTCGGTTCAGGAGATCCAGATCAACCAACCGGATGAACGTTCCCTAAAATGTTCTTTTGAAAGGATCTATTTCTCTCGAGGGAATGATATTGAGATTTACAATGAACGCAAGCAGCTTGGAAAGAACGTTGTTCCGCAGGTGTTGAAAGCGATAAATTACGACCTCGATAATTCCGTTTTCTCCTTTATTCCGAATACAGCTGAGGTGGCGTTCTACGGAATGATCAAAGGACTTGAAGATTACCTCAATGATCGAAAGTTTGCCGACATTCTTGCTTTGGGCAGCAATATCACCGAGGAGAAACTGCAACAGATCGTTTACCAGAGGGCTCGTATCGAGAAGATCGCCATCAAAGATGCCAAACTGAGAACCTTCATCACGCAGGACGAATCACGGGATGATCTCGTGGCACACGTTTACGATATCACCTATGGAAGCGTAAAACGGGATCAGGATAATTTGGTTGTAATCGATGACAGTATTGTTCGAGGCACTACACTGAAGCAAAGTATTCTTCGGATCCTTGACCGTTTGGGGCCGAAAAAGATCATTGTGGTTTCCTCGGCACCTCAGATCCGTTATCCCGACTGTTACGGAATTGACATGGCTAAAATGGGTGATTTCATTGCCTTTGAGGCTGCCATACAACTACTTCGGGAACGTGGCTTATCCGATATTATCGACAGCACCTACCGCAAATGTCTGGAACAAACTGCGCTTCCAAAAGAGGAGATTCGGAATTACGTGAAGGATATTTATGCGCCCTTTTCAGATGAGGAGATCGCCGACAAGATCGCTGAGATGCTCACCCCTTCCTCTATTCACGCGAAAGTGGAGATCATTTATCAAACGGTCGAGAATCTCCACCTCGCATGCCCGAAGAATCTGGGCGACTGGTATTTCACCGGTGATTATCCTACTCCCGGAGGAAATAAAGTTGTGAACAGGGCCTTCATCAACTGGATGGAAGGGAAGAATCAAAGAGCCTACTGAAATTTGCCATGAAACGGCAGACATCAGTCATATTCTATATACTCAGCATCTACGTAGTGCTCCAGTTCATCTGGTGGGGTTATCATCTGATAGAACTCACCAAAGAGCTCGATGACACGGAGCAGTTTCTTTCGAAAAGAGTCACCATGATCATCGGTGAAGGACTGGTTTTCTTCCTGCTTCTGATCGCCGGTTTATGGAAGATCCAAAGCTCTATCCGAAAAGAATTAAAACTGGCTGAACGCCAAAAAAATTTCCTTTTATCGGTGACCCATGAACTGAAAACACCACTTGCAGCCAATAAACTGTTCTGGCAAACCCTGGAGAAAAGAGAGCTCTCGATCGAACAGCGCAAAGATCTCATAGGAAGAGCACTTCAGGAGAATGAACGCTTGGAATACCTCATTGACAATATCCTCGATGCTTCACGGATCGAAAATAAAGCCTTACAGATCATTCGCGAACGGATCCTCGTATCACAATTAATGAATGAATTACTTGAGAAATTCTCAAAGAAATATCCCGAAT
>JBKCAB010000006.1:0-1741 GCA_046307935.1 Bacteroidota bacterium
GACCTGTTCACCCGGTAGGTAAGGGCCCGCCAAGGGAGATCCCAAAGATGTAGCAGTAACCGTCAAGGCATCAGAGGTGTTACAAGCACTGTTGTCGGGATCTTGGGTAATACACAGATCAAAGTTACCCTGACCACCCAGCACGTCTGAAACAGCGATCAAGTAGGTTTGATTAGCAGAAACAGGAATATTGAGCGAGGAAGCAGAACCAGCTGTTCCCTCAATACAATCTAGAATCGTCCAGGTGACGCAGGAATTACCAACAAAGATGGTGAATTCCGGCTGCGTCAGAGACGAGCTTGTGAGCGTCACATCGATGGTGGCAGCATTCGCCGCTGTTGTGAACTCATACCAAACAGTAGGATTGGTCATGTCTTCGCAACCGTTCCCAACGAAGTCTAATCCCGGGTTGGCACCATTATTACAATCTGATACACAAGCAGCAGCACCACCCGGAGCATTGAGGGTAATTGTAGCTGCATCGATACAAGCGTCATTGTCCACACAATTCAACACGACTGCCGGATTATCCACACAAACAGAAAGAGTACCTGCAGAACTATAAGTCGCTTGCCCACTGGATACAACCACCCAATAAGTATCTCCTGGTATCAAACCATTCACAGTGCCTGAAATTGTTGTATATGAACCGGTAAGATCAAAACAGGCTTCTTCAAACAAAGCTCCACCGCATGCATTGTTGCTGGAGCTCACGATCAAAAATTCCGGTCTCCAACCAGCCTGATTACTTGAAACATCTATTGTGGCAGATCCACCTTGGGCTACAAAAGAAAACCACGTTTCAATTGTCCCCTCCTCACAAGAACCAAAACCAAGATCATCAACGGTGCCAGGTGCAGAAGTTGCACAAGTGACACCCGTCAGATCAGTAACAACCACTGCATTACCACAGTTTTCCTGAGCGGATAATGAAAATGTAAGTAAAGCGACTAAAATCAGCAAGCAATTGCTGTAAATTTGAAAATGTCTTTTCATGATCAAAATTTATTTTGAGTAGATAACAGGCTCCAATTCAACGAAGCTAGAAGAGCTAAGTGTATTTTCAGCCGGTAAGAATAACACGGTGTATTCATCTATGGTCATTCGGATATCTTCATCTTTTTTACGAGAGCTCATGATGAGATCATACAAAGATTTCGAATGGACAATTTGGTAGCTTTCCTTTGATATAACGAACTGATAGCTACCCTCAATCCCCTTCCAAAGCTCTTTAACTGAAATCGGAGCAGCATCTTTAACTTCAAGTTGTAAAGGTTCACGAGAGTTCAAATCCTTTTGTCCGAGCACATTGAGTGTAGGTAACACAATCAAAAATAAGCAGTAGAAAATCTTTTTCATAAAAGAAAATTGGGCGCACAAATATAGAAAAAGCACTTGAGCAAAAAAAAAATATATTCTTGACGCTAAACAAGAAAGTAAAAGACTATTCCATGCAGTCACACGGTTCATCCATTACAAATTCCACCCATGGCATGCGCTCCGAAAGTGATCTTTGGAAAGTAGGCCCAAAACGAATACCGGAAAGATCTACCTTCTTCAATTCTGAAAGCGTGAAAAAGCCGTCAGGAAAACCTGAAACCGGCGTATCCCAAAAATCAATGTACTCGAGTTGAGTGTTGTAACGGATCGCATCCGGGAGCCTGTCGAAATCGTTACGGTTTGCCTTTAAGGATTTTAGGGTTTTGACTCTGGTGATCACAAGTGGAAATATTTCCAACTT
>JBKCAB010000007.1:0-1537 GCA_046307935.1 Bacteroidota bacterium
GTTACCCACAGGTATTTTCCTTCGTGAGAAAGACAACTTTCGACGGGTTTACCCATGAAATGGTTGTATTCGTCCTTCTTTTGCTTGAACTGGTAATCGAAGACAGTGTTCTCATTGTTCTTGAACAGCTTGTTATTCTCTGCATTGAACTTGTGGCGGATTTCCTTGATCTTTTTGAATGTTCTAGAGTCGAAGACTACTGTAGTGTAGCCTTCCAGCGAATTCACGTAAAATTTCTTTCCGTCTTTTGAGTAGATGACTGATTTAGGTGAATTGATAGCGGACTCATATACAGAATTTGCTTCTTTTGGGTTGGCAACTTTACTCTGGATGATCTTTACCAGCTTTATTTCTTTAAAGCCAAGGTCTTTTAACGGATCTTCATCTTCTTCTTTGATTGTGTCGGCGACCTCGATTTTTCTTGCTGCTATTGAGGTTGCTTTACTTTCCGAAGTGCATGATGCGAAGAGGAACAGTAACACCGTGTAAAAGGTGATATCGAAGAATTGAGTAAGTATTTTGGTAAAAAGCGATATTTTCATTTTTCGTCCTGGAATAAGGTTAGGAACAATCGGAACTTCAGATCTCAATTAAAAAACTATTTAAAGAAGTATGTTGCATTATCACAGCATTCGCCGAGAAACAGACTCAACTCAAATTGTTTTGATTTGGTATTATAGCTGAGCATTGCCGCATCAACATAAGCCGAAGTGATATTTATCTTGTTCATGTCATTTTCAGAAATAAAATCTTTAGCGAACAAGTAAAGTGACCCGTCGAGAAACGTGGTCTCCGGCGTTAATTTTTCCGGTACTCCTGAGATATAGTCTTCAGGTGAATTCTTGAGGAAGTATCCCAATCCATTTTCATTAAACGAAGTTTTGAAGAACTCTTTCCCGTTACTCATCAACGACACGGATAAATCATCGCCCACTGTTATTGCCATCGAATTGAGATGCTTCAGATCGTTCTTTGAAAGATCTACATCGTAGGCTTCACGCATTCCCATTGATAAAGCGGATTCAGTTGCAGACCATTTACCGCCATTTTTTGTATAATCGAACATGCCATTCATGCCCATTGCTCCGGAAATCGATTGAAGTTTGTGTTCACCGATCAAAGAGGTGAGCACTTTCTTCTTTTCACTCATTGTTTCTTCGCTCCTACTCTCTGAGGTATTGGATTGTGCCTCACTGTTGGAATTCGACTTTTCTTCCATTGAATTTCCTGTACAGTTTGTGAGGGAGACGGAGACTGTCAGTCCGATGAAGAGGATTGTTGTAATTTTTTTCATTTTAATGATCTTGTTTTGGTTCTGAAATAGTTTAACACAGTCGAGTCGGTTCATTCATGATTCAACACACTGTGCAACAACGTTACAAATAATTTCGTTGCGAAGAAAGTCAAATTTAGCCAGAGGACATACTCTTCTCATACTCTTTCGAACTATTGAATGAACCAGCCACTATTTTTCCAAGTTGCCGAGTAAAAAACGCTGTCCTTGTATAGCATTTTCAACGCACCAGCCTTTTCAAAC
>JBKCAB010000008.1:0-3573 GCA_046307935.1 Bacteroidota bacterium
CTTGTCTCCTTTGACATGTTCATTCACTTCAGCAGTCACTTTAGCTCCTGCTATAGCCGGGGCGCCAACATTGATCTTTCCTCCGTTGTCTACCAGTAAAACACGGTCAAATTCTACTTTCGATCCTGTTTCAGCTGCCAAACGGTGTACAAAGATCTTTTGGTCTTTTTGCACTTTGAATTGCTGCCCTGCTATCTCTACAATTGCGTACATATAGCTTTTTTTAAAAATTTATTATCCAAATTGGGAGGGCAAAGATATGTCAAAAATGCGAATAAACAAGAAGTGTATCAACATTTTTGGAGGATAAGCGCTCGATCAGGGCTTTTGGGGTACCTTTTTAAAAATCCTCGGCCCAATGTTGATAAGGAAAACACCCGTTAAAACCACGCACATTGCAAGTACCTGTCCAAAAGCGATCTGTTCGCCAAAATTGAACCCGATGATCACCGCAACAACAGGAATGAAGTAAGTTACGCTGCTGGCAAATATTGCGGTTGCTTCACTAATCAATCGATTAAAAAGCAGCACAGCCAGAGCCGTACCTACTACAGCGAGTATGGTAACGTAGATGAGGCTTTCAGGCGCATTGGGATTGGTATTCAGTGTGATAACCGTATCAAAATGCCAAACGGCCACTGCGGACGGGAGGAAAATGATTGTAAAGGCCAATGAGGTGATCTCAATGGGTTTAAGATCCTGCAGGGTGTATTTAATGGTGTTGAGACTGATGCCGTACATCAGTGTTGCAAGGATCACAGCAGCTACATGTGACCAGTTTCCGCTCATTGTGATGCCTTGTCCGGCAGTAATGAGGAAATAGATCCCTGCTGTACCGATGAGGACTCCGAACAATTGGATGAGGGAAAGTTTCACTTTGAAAAAACTCATTCCGATGATGATCGTGAATATGGGTGTAAAGGAATTCAGCATACCGGCAAGTCCGCTTGAAATACCGGATTCCGCATAGGTGAAAAGGAAGGCAGGGAAGAAATTACCGGATAACCCAACTATGGTCAGGGAGAAGAATTGTTTGTAGTTGCGGATTTTACCCAAAAAACGCAGGCCGAGAGGAAGTAGCACCAGCGACGCAAGCGCCATTCTGAGAGCGCCAACCTGTGTATCGCTGAAAACAGGTGAACCGTCACTTGTTTGCATGCCTTTTTTCATGAGTATGAAAGAGCTTCCCCAAATGCAGGCAAGCAACAGAAGCAAGAACCAATTTTTTAATTCTTTGGACATACACAAAAGTAAACGGAATTAACAAGGTGAAGAATATTGTTCATAACAGCTTGAAAACTTGTTGATAAACCTAGTTACAAAAATCTGTTTAAATAATTTACCACAAAATACCACCTAAATAAAAATCCAATAAAATCAGTATTTTAGAATCATAATAATTGCATTGAATGCAACTTTTGTCCATTAGTTGCGTTAGAATTTATTAACAATTAAAAACAACGTGGTAAAAAGTGGTAAAAATGATCTACTTTTACCCATTATTTCGTCATGGCAGGCTTAGTAGGAGAATTCGAGGTTAAACTGGACGCTAAAGGGCGATTCCTGTTTCCTTCCGGTCTACGGAAGCAGCTCTCTCCTGCAGTGCAGCGCGATTTCATGCTGAATAAAGGTTTTGAGGATTGCTTGACATTGTATCCGCTCGGTGATTGGGAAAAGATCAGTGAAAAGCTCTCCAAAATGAATCTTTTCAAGCCCAACAACAGGATGTTCTACCGTTTATTTCACCAAGGAGCTAAGCTGGTTTCATTGGATAATGCGGGCAGGATCCTGGTGCCAACCAGTCACATGGAAAGAGTTGGTCTTCAGCAAGATGTTATGCTCATCGCCTACAACGACCGTATCGAGATCTGGGATAAACAGAAATACTTTGATATGATCGAAGCCAACATGACGAATTTCGCCGATCTGGCGGATGAAGTAATGGGTGGCCTCGATGACGTTGATTGACCCTGCATATCATACTCCTGTTATGCTTCCAGAGTGTCTGGAAGGTCTGAATATCGCGCCTTCAGGAACCTATGTGGACGTCACTTTTGGCGGCGGGGGTCATTCTCGTGCAATATTCGACAGGCTGAATACGGATGGAATGCTCATTGCATTTGATCAAGATCCTGATGCTGTGAGAAATTCTTGGTCTGCACCAAACTTCCACTTCATCCCTTCCAATTTTTCGTTCATCTCCAATCACCTCAGAATGATTGGTGTAAAACAAGTGGATGGAATTCTGGCGGATCTTGGGGTTTCCTCTCATCAGTTCGATGAACCTGAAAGAGGATTTACCATTCGAGCCAATGCTCCTCTGGATATGCGCATGAACCGTTCCGGAGAGCTGACCGCGCAAAAGATACTCAATAATTACGAAGAGGGGGAGTTGGTCCGGATCTTTAAAACCTATGGTGAGCTTCCAAATGCGCGAAAAGCTGCGGCTGAAGTTATTCGTTACAGAAACTCGAAAAAGCTCAAGACCACAGCAGATCTTATGGAGGCATTAAAGAGTTGCGCTCCTCGAATGAAAGAACATAAGTATTTCGCCCAGGTCTTTCAGGCATTGCGGATCGAGGTCAACGGGGAGCTTGATGTGCTCGAAAAATTACTTGAACAGTCGGCAGAGCTCTTGAACAAGGGGGGAAGGATGGTGGTCATGTCCTACCATTCTCTCGAAGATAGGCTCGTGAAGAACTTCTTCAAGAGAGGCTCGTTCGATGGGACTGTACAAAAAGACTTTTTCGGGAATGTGCTCAAACCCTTTGATGAGGTGGTGAGGCATCCTATTGTGCCTTCCGAAGAAGAGATAGCGGCCAATCCGCGGTCCAGAAGTGCAAAATTGAGAATTGCAGAAAAGAGATGAGTTCCAACGAATACATAGATAAAGAGTATCTGGAGGGGAAACCAGCACCGGAGGAAAAGAAGCCCCAGCGTCCAAAAAAGAAGAATGGACCGGGAACTTTTACGCAGATCCTGAACGGAGATTTCCTAACCAGAGAATTCGTACTCAATAATCTGACTTTCATTTTCTTCATTATGCTGCTTTTGTTACTCATTGTTGGGAAAGGTTATTATGGCAAAGAGCTTTCTCAGGACATCACACAAACTCAGAAGGATCTTGACGAAATGACGGCAGACTATGTCGAGGCCAAGGCAAGGTTGGAGGAAGAAACAAGGCGCTACAAGCTGAGGGAAAAACTCGAGCCAAAGGGCTTGAAAGAGACCATGAATCAGACAAAGGTGATCCGATTGAGAACCAAGAAAGATGAGTGAAAACAAGGACATATACTGGAGGGCATATCTGGTCTATATCGGATTTGTAGGGCTCATGTTGCTCGTACTTTTCAAAACGGTTTCGATTCAGCTGGAAGGTCGATCAAATGTTTTTGCTTCCAGTGAGGAACGGATGCCGGTCAGGACCGTGAATAAGGCGCCGAGAAGGGGTGAAGTGCTTGATTGCCATTATACACCGCTGGTGACTTCCGTATCCTTGTATGATATTCATTTTGACACAAAAGTTCCCGACAGTAAGATCTTGGATGCCGAGGTAGCAGATTTGAGTAATGA
>JBKCAB010000009.1:0-4485 GCA_046307935.1 Bacteroidota bacterium
CGGGTATATGGATGTTGTTGCACCGCTGCCCATGATGTCCCACTCCCGGGAACAGCACAAGATCCGACGAGCTGATCTCATCCGCATTTCCCGACAGCTTCGGTGTAACTCCCAGTCGCTCGAAAGCGGATCGGACGGAAAAAACATTTCCGGCACCGTAATCTATGATCGTCAGTTTCATCAGAGCATTCCTTTTGTTGATGGGAGGACAGCATTAACACCATCCCTTCGCTTCGCCATTTTGATGGCCTTGGCAAACGCTTTAAAGATGGCCTCGATCTTATGGTGCTCATTGGTGCCTTCTGCTTTCACATTCAGGTTGCAGCGTGCCCCATCGGTAAAGGACTTGAAAAAATGGTAAAACATTTCAGTAGGCATCTGCCCGATCATTTCACGCTTGAACTCGGCATCCCATTCCAGCCAGTTGCGTCCGCCAAAATCGATCGCAACTTGAGCGAGGCAGTCATCCATTGGAAGACAGAAACCATAACGTTCGATCCCGAGCTTCGATCCCAGCGCTTTGGCAAAACACTCTCCAAGTGCGATGGCCGTATCTTCAATGGTATGGTGCTCATCAACCAGTAGATCACCACTCACCTTGATCTTAAGATCCATGGATCCGTGACGTGCGAGCTGATCCAGCATGTGGTCGAAGAAAGCAATTCCGGTGCTGATCTCCGAGCGTCCGGTTCCATCAAGGTTCAGCTCGATCGAGATATCTGTCTCGTGAGTCTTGCGTACATAGGATGAGGTGCGTTCACCCAACTTGAGATACGTGTAAATAGCATCCCAATCGGCACTCTGCAAAGCAACGAACGGGAGGAGCTCTTCTTCTTTTACAGAAACCTCAGAACGTCCCGGATCGTCGGGATTGACCATGTAAATGGCTTTTGCTCCCAGGTTTTTTGCCAGCTCAACGTCTGTCAGCCGATCACCGATCACATACGAATTGGCCAGATCGTAATCTCCGGAAAGGTATTTCGTAAGCAATCCTGTTCTCGGTTTTCGTGTAGGAGCATTGTCCTCCGGGAATGTGCGGTCGATGCATTCATCAGCGAAGAAGATTCCTTCAGTTCGAAGCGCTTCTACCATTAACGTGTGGGGTCCGATAAATGATTCGTAAGGGTAGGAGGGGGTTCCCAGTCCATCCTGGTTGGTAACCATTACTAACTCGAAATCCAATTCTCGAGCGATCTTTCCCAGCCCGGAAAAAACCTTTGGATAAAAAAATAGCTTTTCAAAGCTGTCCACCTGGAAGTCAACCGGTGGTTCAATGATCAGGGTTCCATCCCTGTCGATAAACAGTACCTTTTTCATGCTTCGGCTGATTGGTAATTTTTGATCGCAGCGATCAGTTTGTCATTCTCTTCAGGAGCTCCAACCGTCAGTCGGAGGGTATTCGCACACAATGGTTGAGTAGAACGGTTGCGCACCACAATACCCAACGATACCAGGTGATCATAGAGTGTATTCGCATTTTTCACCCTCACCAGGATGAAATTGGCATCACTGGGATAAACCGTCAGTATCTCAGTCAGCTCAGGCAAAATAGTTAGCAGTCGTGCCCGTTCTGAGCGGATGATCCCGATCTCCCGTTGCACACCAGTGATATCTTTGAGCTTGTTCAGCGCGAATTGCTGTGTCAGCTGATTAATGTTGTAAGGAGGCTTGATCTTGTTGATCCATGCGATCAGCTCTTCCGATCCGAAAAGCAGTCCAAGACGAATGCCCGCCATACCGAATGCTTTGGAAAAAGTCTGTGAAATAGCCAGGTTCGGATACTTATCCAGCTCCTCAAGCAAAGATGGCTGATCCGCAAAATCGATATAAGCCTCATCAATGACCACAATTCCGTTGAAGCGTTCCACCAGCTTAAGGAGCTCACTTTTCGGGAAGCACTGTCCTGTTGGATTATTCGGTGAACAAATGAACAGCAGCCTGCATCCCTCAGCTTCGCGCAAAACACGCTCCGTATCGATCGAGAAATCTTCATTGAGAAGAATGTCCACGAGGGCTACCTGGTTGATCCGCGCTGAAACAGCATACATTCCATAAGAAGGACTGATCGATGCTGACTTATCCTGCCCCGGTCGGCAGAGCAGGCGGTAAAGCAGATCAATACACTCGTCCGATCCGTTTCCGAGGAAGATTCTTTCGGGTGAAATTCCCTTTAGCTCAGCAATGCGTTTCTTTAGTGTTTTCTGAAGGGGATCCGGATAACGGTTCACTCCATTGTCGAAAGGATTTTCGTTGGCATCCAGATAAATTGATGCATTGCCCTCGAATTCATCTCTTGCCGACGAATACGGCTTCATACCGATAAGATCGGGGCGGATCAGTGTGCTCAATTCAAATTTGCTCATGAAAGGTCTTTTAAACGGATGGATACAGCGTTGCGGTGAGCGTCAAGTCCTTCGGCGATGGCCATCTCTTCGATGGTTTTGCCAATATTTCGGATCCCTTCTTCAGTGATGTTCTGGAAGGTTATCTTTTTGATAAATGAGTCAAGTGAAACACCTGAATATTGTCGTGCATAACCGTTGGTTGGCAGGGTGTGATTTGTACCTGAGGCGTAGTCACCTGCACTTTCCGGGGTATAGTTCCCGATGAATACTGAACCTGCATTGAGCACCCCTTCGATCAGCTCTTCATTGAAGGAAGTCTGCAGTATAAGGTGCTCAGGGGCGTATTCATTGATCACGGGTAGGAGCTCCGGGCGTTGAACGACAAGGGTCGAAGAATTCTCGAGCGCCAGAGCTGCCAGCTCTTTTCTTGGCAGTTGCTGCAGCTGAATAGCGAGCTGCTCTTCTACTTTATGAGCCAGCTGAGGGTCAGTGGTGACAAAGACAACCTGTGAATCTGCCCCATGTTCAGCCTGTGAAAGTAGGTCGGCTGCAATGAACTCCGGCTTAGCTGTATAATCGGCAACTACCATTACTTCACTGGGACCTGCAGGCATATCAATCGCCAGTCCCAGCTTCTGAGCATATTGTTTGGCCGCTGTTACGTATTGATTACCCGGTCCGAACAGCTTGTATACATTTGGGATTGTTTCTGTTCCAAGCGTCATGGCAGCGATGGCCTGTATTCCACCAACCTTGAAGACCTCACGGATCCCAATGAGGTCTGCTGTATATAGGATGGCCGGGTTGATATCTCCTTTTGAATCACAAGGGGTGCACAGCACCACTTTCTTGCAGCCGGCAAGGATCGCCGGGATCCCCAGCATCAGTACCGTTGAGAACAGGGGAGCTGTGCCTCCGGGAATATAAAGTCCTACCTTTTCTATCCCAACGGATGTTCTCCAACAGCTGACTCCGGGCATGGTCTCGATGCGAATGGTGTCGTCTTTCTGCGCTGCGTGGAATTTCTGAATGTTTGCTGCAGCAGTCTGAATGGCTTTTTTGAGCTCTTCAGTGATCTTGTTCCCTGCCTCCCTTAGCTCTTCTTCACTTACACGTAGGTTCGTGAGTGAAGCCTTGTCAAAACGAAGGGTGTATTCACGCACTGCCTGGTCACCATTAGTGCGGATGTCATCGAAAACAGCTTTAACAGTGCTCTCGAGGTTGGCCTGGTCAAGTACAGGTCTTTGCAGTGCTCGTTTCAGCGTTGCTGTGTCTGGAAATACGTATTGCTTCATGTTGCTTGGACCTCAGTTAACGAACCATTTTTTCGATCGGAACGATAAGAATTCCTTCCGCTCCTGCTGCTTTGAGGGCGTCGATGTTCTCCCAGAACTGATCCTCAGAGATCACTGAGTGCAATGAACTCCATCCCGGTTCAGCAAGAGGAAGGATCGTTGGACTTTTCATTCCCGGCAGAATACTGATGATAGTTGGGATCGCTTTATCAGGTGCATTCAGCAGGATGTACTTCGAATTCTTGGAGGACAGCACTGCCTGCATACGGAAGATCAGCTTGTCCAGTATTGCCAGCTTTTCAGTACCCAGAGATTTCCCTTTCACCAGTACCGCTTCGGATTTGAGGATCGTTTCCAACTCCATCAGTCCGTTCATGAACAAGGTATTTCCGGATGAAACGATATCACAGATGCCGTCCGCAAGTCCAATGGTCGGGGCGATCTCGACGGATCCTGATATCGTGTGGATCTCTGCCTTCACACCGTTTTTATCCAGGTATTGCCGAACAGTTTTAGGGTAGGAGGTCGCGATCTTTTTTCCTTCGAAACCTAAAACCGACTGAATAGTCGAATTTTTCGGTACAGCGAGTGAAACGCGGCATTTTGAAAAGCCCAGCTTCAGCAGGATCTCGAGGTCTGAACCTTCTTCTATGAGCAGGTTCTCGCCGATAATGGCAATGTCCACGACGCCGTCCTCTACATATTGCGGAATATCTGAATTCCTGAGGAAGAGCACCTCCATCGGAAAGTTGGCAACAGTTGATTTCAATTTGCCATTGGAGGCATCAACTTTAAGTCCACATTCCTTAAGGATCTCGAGTGACTCTTCTAATAAGCGACCTGAC
>JBKCAB010000010.1:0-8293 GCA_046307935.1 Bacteroidota bacterium
AATTCAATCTTTGGTCCTGTTTCAACCTGCGCATACGATTTGTTCACTGAAAGAAGAGCAACGAACAAAACTACTAGAGATAATACTGCTTTTTTCATGGCTTAATTAATTTGTTTCTTCAAATATATGACAAGAATTATAGCCGAAATCTGATTTAACAGATCGTTAACAGGCATTATTTGGATACCATCTCATTCATCTTTTTTTCCAGATACTGATCAAAATTCAGGTGATTGAATTTGAGTCTTTCCTGGATTCCTTTTTTCTTGTCCTTATCCAAAGTAGGATTTTCTTTCAAAAGCAATTGGTAGTAATACCTCACCTTCGCTGAGTCTCTGGGCTGAATGAAAATATCGTAATTGCTCCCCTGACTCTCGAGGACCATCGCTCTGTTCACATATTCGGGGTATTTAGTCAGGAGGGTATCTGCATATTGAGCTGAACGCATGTGCACATTCATCCCTGAGTAGACCATATGGACCTTATCAAGACATTCAGGGGCATATGAATCCTCGGGGTAATTTTTATAAAACTCCAGATACCTGTTGATCAATTCAATTCGGGTTAAATTCGGGATCTGTTTGATGTCTGTCAACGTTGCGGTTAGTTGTTTCAATGAATCCTCCATTTGCCGGATATTCTTCTTTAAAGTCTCCTTGGATGGCTTGTTTCCATTAGCTCCACCATTTTCACCGCAACTGTAAATGGTTAAACCGAGCAGTGCAATGAATATCAATTTCGTTTTCATGTTCTAATGAGTTTATCTTGACTTCCTGAGTGCCGGAAATCTCATTTTGTAGTCCACATTTACTTCACCTTTCGAAATGTTCTGAAGTCGCTTTTGCAACAGCCTTCTTTTCAATGGCGACAAATGATCTGTGAACAAAATACCATCGATATGATCGTATTCATGCTGAATGATCCTGGCGGCATATCCTTCAAAAGTCTCCTCGTGATATTCCCAATTTTCGTCGTAATAAGATACTTTCACGCGCTCCTTTCTGAAAACCTCTTCCCGGATTTTCGGAATGGAAAGGCAACCTTCGTTGAAACCCCATTCCTCGCCGTCTTCATCTTCTATCACAGGATTGATGAACACTTTTTTGAAATGTTCCATGCCCTCTGCTCGCGGATCCGGTTCAGCGTCCTCCTCTTCATCGTCTTCGGCAAAAGGACTACCATCCACAATGAACAGCCGGATCGAACGTCCGATCTGCGGGGCAGCAAGACCTACTCCCTGAGCAGCATACATGGTTTCATACATGTCTGCGATCAACTTATCGAGTTCGGGATACGTCTTGTCAATATCTTCAGCCTCCTTCTTCAGGACCGGATCACCATATGCTACAATTGGAAGGATCATTCTAACGGAAAAACTTTTAGCAAAATTAATGCTTTGTCTTCAATTTTGTTCAGCTCTGGTCTGGAATATGCCTATCTAGATAAGACTGTAGAATGATGGCGGCACTCACTTTATCAACCAAAGCTTTACTCTGCCTCTGTTTTTTATTTGCTCCTACTGCCAATATCGTTTGAAAAGCCATACCCGATGTGAAACGTTCATCGATCAAAACAACGGGAATATCGACAAAAACAGATTCCAACGCAGTTTTCAACAATCTGACATTCTCTGAGATGTGTGTATCAGTGCCATCCAATCGTTTAGGCTCTCCGAGAACAAGAGTATCAACATGGTACTTCACTACAATTTCCTTCAAATAATTCATCAGCAAATGACTGTCCACCGTTTCGTGCGGCGAGGCAATCATATTCGTTTCGTCCGTAAGTGCTATGCCTGTACGCTTTAAACCGAAATCGATCCCCAGTTTCCTGCCCATAGCACAAAGATAGGTACATAGTTGAATCCTTATACAATGGTTATATTTGACACATCAAAAGAAAATTATGAGAACGATCATTGAAGCAGCTTGGGAAAATCGTGAATTATTGAAGGAAAAGGAAACCGTACATGCTATTGAACACGTTATTGAAGAAATTGACAAGGGAGTCCTTCGCGTGGCAGAACCGGATGAAAATGGCGGTTGGCGGGTTAACGAGTGGGTAAAAAAAGCGGTTGTCATGTACTTCCCTATCCGTCAAATGGAAACGATCGAGGTGGGACCATTCGAATTCCACGACAAAAGGGCGCTTAAACGAAATTACAAAGAACTTGGTGTGCGCGTTGTGCCACATGCAGTTGCGCGCTACGGATCTTACATTGCATCGGGAGTGATCCTCATGCCTTCATACGTGAACATAGGCGCGTATGTTGACTCGGGTACGATGGTCGATACATGGGCAACGGTGGGTTCTTGCGCACAGATCGGAAAAAATGTACACCTGAGCGGCGGAGTGGGAATTGGTGGAGTTTTAGAACCCTTACAAGCGGCTCCTGTGATCATTGAAGACAATGCGTTCATCGGTTCAAGATGTATCGTTGTAGAAGGCGTAAGAGTTGGCAGGGAAGCGGTTTTGGGCGCCAATGTAGTACTGACCGGATCCACCAAGATCATCGACGTTACGGGTGAAACGCCAGTTGAGATCAAAGGATACGTGCCTGAACGAAGTGTTGTAATACCAGGTACCTATACCAAGCAATTTCCAGCGGGGAACTATCAGGTACCCTGTGCACTGATCATCGGTCGACGGAAAGAATCTACCGACCTCAAGACCTCTCTCAACGATGCTTTGAGAGAACACAATGTGGCTGTCTGACAAAACAATTCAAAATGAATCGAGCCGGTTCCTATCGGCTTTTTTTGGTTCTTTTAACAAATTTATCGCTCTGTTTTAAACGTTTGTTTAAAATGCTTGTATAATTTTGTGCCAAATCGTTGCCATGAAAAAAGATGCAACAACAGAAGAAAAGATCCGAGAGGCAGCTCGTCAGGTATTCCTTGCCAAAGGTTTCGATGGGTGCACTTCCCGGGAGATTGCCAAGGCGGCAGGAGAGAATGTTGCGCTTGTCAACTACTATTTCCGATCCAAGAGTCAACTCTTTAGAATTGTCTTTGAAGCTGCTATGGAGGATTTTGTCATGTCAATGATCAGTGTTTTCTCTTCGAACAGAAGCTTACAAGATAAAATGAGCATCTTCATTGAAAAAGAATACGAATTTCTCGAAAAACACCCTGAACTGCCGAATTTTATTCTCAACGAAATGAATCGTGAAGACGGTTGTGCGATCGATCACAACGCTCTCTTTGAAAAGGTGGCGGCCACAGGAATTTTTGAAGAATGTATCAGAGCGCAAAAAGAAGGAAAAATGCGCCAAATCAGTATTCCAAGTATCCCGATCCTGATCATGTCCAATTGCCACTATCCCGTAATGGCGAGGAATCTGATGAAAAGTCTGCACGGTATGACGGACGAACAGTACACTGAAAATCTAAAAGTTCATCGAGAACATGTGAAAACAATGCTTGTTGATTTCCTGTTTTCAAAAAATAGCATCCTATGAATATCAAATGTGCCTTTATTGCGACAATTCTAACCTCACTGACCGGTCTTGGGCAGGAGCTCGACTTGGAGACTTGCCTAAAAATGGCCGATACTGCCAATCTTACCATACGGAACGCCCGTCTGGACATTTCCATCCAAGAAAAGGAACGCGACTCCTATCTGAGTGCACGATTACCCCAGTTGACGGCCGCGGCTGACTACAAATACAATGCGATCATTCCCGGTCAGGTTGTGCCTGCGGCTTTTTTCGGCGGCCCTCCGGGAACATACGCCACGGTTGCTTTCGGTGTGCCTTACAACCTTGGAAATACTGTTCAACTCTCCCAGATCCTTTTCAACTCGCAAGTGGAATACGGACTTGCGGCGCTAAGGATCAATAATCAGATCACTGAGATTCAGGCGCGCATGACCGAGCAGGAAACAAAACACCAAGTTGCAAGTACATTTTTTAATCTTCAAGGTATTATTCGCCAGCTCGGATTCATTGAATCCAATATCCGCAACATGGATAAGCTAATAAGTAACATGCAGTTGATGTCTGATCAGAAACTGGTAATCCAAACAGAGGTTGACAAACTCAAGATCAACAGACTTACATTAGAGAACTCAAAACAGACACTTACTGCTACTCGACTTCAGTTAGAGGCTTTGCTGAGAATTCTGATTGGAATGGCACCAAATTCTCCGGTTAGACTTGTATCAGATGATCTGATTGAAAAATCGATCTTGATCGAAAAGGCGGAAATGAGTTATCCGGAGATCGAGCTGATCAAGGCACAGCAGCAGATGAATGCAGAAGAGCGAAAGGGAAACAACATGGCCTATCTTCCAAATCTAACGCTCTACGGATCCTACACCTACACCTACAACATCGAGCCCGATGAGGATTTCCGCACAGGAATAGAAGGTGCGTTCATCGGTATTCGGCTCGACTGGAAACTGTTTGATGGTCTCGAGAAATACCACAAGCACAAGTCAATTGCCATGAACAGAGAAAAATTAGCAAATACCCTGGAACAAACGGAGCAGCAACTTACACTGCGTACAGAAAATGCATTGCGTCAGATCGATATACAGAAGAACTCATTGAGCATTGCACAAGAACAATTGAAATTGTCGCAAAGTATTTACGATCAAACAAAACTAAAGTTTGAGAAGAGCCTCGTTTCCTCGAACGACATGATAAGCGCTGATAATAGCCTTCAACAATCGCAAACGAATCTTGTTTCTTCCTACATACAACTTCGTCAGGCTGAGCTAGAATACCTTAAATCGATCGGAAACATCAAATAACAAGTAACAGAACAATTCAAAAAGCAATGAACAAAAGATCCATCATAATTATTCTGATCTCTATCGCTTTAGTGGTGATCACTGTCCTTAAATTACTATCCAATAAAGCAAAAGCTGCCGAAAAGATCTACATCCATGACATGGAGGCAGCGGTACTTGTCGATGCGGTCAATCCTTCGCAACACACCTTTGAAAACGCGTTCTCCTATCTTGGAACTTTCGAACCCTACCGCCAAAATATGATCGGATCAGATGCATCAGGTAAAGTGATCAAGATCAGTGTGGAAGAAGGTGACCGTGTTTCTCAGGGACAGGTGCTAGCGAAGGTGGATGACGAGTTGCTGCAACTGCAACTGGAGAGTGCAGAAGTGAACATCGAAGGACAAAAAAAGGACGATGAACGGTACACCAATCTGGAAAACTCAAACGCCATTCCCGGCGTTCAAATCGAAAAGACCCGACTGGGACTGAAAGCCGCAGAGATCCAGCGTAAACAGATCCAGAAACAGCTGAAAAGCACGAATCTTACCGCGCCGTTTTCAGGCATCATCACAAAAAAAATGATCGATCTCGGTTCGGTGATCGGACCTGGCTCCCCTCTAGTGGAGATTACGGACATCAAGACGCTGAAACTAACAGTAAGTGTTCCTGAAAGGGATGTACTGAAGTTCCGCACCGGTCAGATCGTTCCGGTAAAAGTTGATGTACTCGGTGACAAGACCTTTGAGGGCAAGGTAAGTCATGTAGCCATTCAGGCAGATAGATCCCACAACTTCAAGGTTCAGATCACTGTAAAGAACAGCGACGAAATGATCCGCGCTGGGATGTATGGTAATGCCTCGCTGGAAAACACGAACAGCATAACGGCGTTGTCTGTTCCGAGAAAAGCATTGGTTGGCTCATCAAAGAAACCTCAAGTCTACGTGATCAGAAACGGAAAGGCAGTTCTTACGTCTTTCACCTCCGGTACTTCAGATGGGGAATTTATCGAGATCGTCGACGGTTTGAATCCCTCGGATCTGATCGTGATCAAAGGTCAGGTCAATCTGGAGAACAATGCGAATGTGAAAACCACAAAATAAGCGGTAGACATGACATTGACTGAATTATCCATCAAACGTCCCTCCTTTATCATTGTGATCTTTACTATCCTGATCGGAGGAGGACTGATATCTTACAACCAATTGAGTTATCAGCTGCTTCCCGATTTTGCGGCACCGCTCTTTACAGTCACGACAACCTACCCAGGGGCATCTCCTGCTACGGTTGAAACGCAGGTTTCCAAGCCACTCGAAGATGCGCTCAGCGGATTGGAGGATGTTTCGGATATCACCTCCTTCTCATTCGATAATGCATCGATCGTTCTGGTAGAGTTCAAAGCGTCAGCGGATATCGACAAAGCTATTGAATCCGGACAACGGAAACTCCAGAACGTCGCAAGTAACTTACCCGATGGTGCATCAGCTCCAGTCATCGCTAAGATCGAGCCGAATGCGTCACCTGTTCTGCAGGTAAGTGCTACCTCCGAAAAACTCGAGGACCGTGAATTCATGCAACTCATGGAAAACCGATTATTGCCGTTGATCAAGCAGGCAAAAGGTGTGGCTGAAGTTCAGGTCATAGGTGGAGAAAGACGTGAATTTCGGGTCAATGTCGATAAAGACAAGCTAAAAATGACCGGAATCCCAATGGCTGCGATCAATCAGGCGATTGCAGGTGCAAATATTGAATTTCCCACAGGCAAATTAAAAAACGAAGATGAACAGATCACCGTTCGACTTGCCGGAAAATTCCAAACCGTGAAAGATCTGGAAAACCTGGTCTTGACCTCGAACAATGGCTCGTTCATTCGCCTGTCTGACGTGGCAGAGGTAGTAGATGGCTCGATCGATCAAAATACGATCAGCCGCCTGAACGGTCAGAACGGGATAGGATTGCGCATCAAGAAGCAAAGTGATGCTAATGCGGTGGATATGGCCGGTGCGACCAAGGAAACCTTCAAGCTGATCGAAGAAACCTACAAAAAGGAAGGAATTAAATTCACCATCGCAACCGACTCATCGATCCCAACCATCGAATCTGTTGACGCCGTGTTGCACGACCTCGAACTCGCCGTATTGCTGGTGGCAGCAGTCATGCTTCTTTTCTTGCACAGCCTGAGGAATGCGTTCATCGTACTTATTTCAATCCCTGCATCATTGATCTCTACGTTCGTTGCCATGTACCTCTTCGGTTTCACACTGAATCTGATGACATTGTTGGCCATGTCGTTGGTGATCGGAATTCTGGTTGACGACTCGATCGTTGTACTTGAGAACATCTATCGTCACCTTCAGATGGGAAAAGACCGAAGGAAAGCCGCTCTTGACGGCCGGAATGAGATCGGTTTTACCGCTTTGGCCATCACCTTGGTGGATGTTGTGGTATTCTCCCCTGTTGTCTTTATAGAAGGAACGATCTCGGATATTCTTCAGCAATTTTCGATCGTTGTGGTGGTCTCGACGCTCATGTCTCTTTTCGTTTGCTTTACGCTTACCCCATGGCTGGCTTCCCGATTCGCTAAAGAGGTTAATCTTAATCCTCAGAATCCTTTTCAGGCTTTCCTCATTTGGTTCGAAAAACGGGTTGCGATTTTCACCGACCAGTACGTGAAACTCGTTAGCTGGTCTTTACGCCACAAGGTTCTCGCTGGATTAGCTGTTCTCGGCATCTTCGTGGCGAGTATGGCAACTATGGGCCTGGGTATCGTCGGGCAGGAATTCGTTTCCCAGGGAGACCAAGGTAAGTTCATGATCAAACTGAAATACGACAAGAGTACAACTTTCGAAGAGAACAATGCCACGACATTAAAGATCGAACAAATGATCCTTTCACAGAAAGATGTTGTCGGAATGGTCTTCGCCAACGTCGGTGGACCAAGTGCGGGAATGGGTGCAGCGGCTTTCGGTGCAGAAAATAAGTCCGAGATCACTGTCAAGATGAAAGACGGAATGCAAAAGACCTATCCAACTGAGATCTACATGAACAAGATCCGGGAGAAGATCGAAGGAAAATACCCGGGAATTGAAGTTAAGGCCGTTAACATCGGACTTGTTGAGTCAGAAGAAGCACCAATCGAAATGTTCCTCGCTTCTGATGATCAGGAACTGCTGCTCCAGGAAGCTCGCCGTTTGAAGAAAGCCATCCAGGCTATTAAAGGAGCAAAGGATCCTTGGATCTCAACCGATGACATTACACCGGAGGTGCGCATCGATCTGGACAGGGAAAAAATGGGACAGCTGGGCTTACCGATCGCTGTGGTTGGGATGCAATTGCAGAATGCCTTAACAGGAAATGACGACAACCAATTCGATGAAATTGGCAATGAATATGCTATTCGTGTGATGTTGGACAAGTTCGATCGAAAGAACGTGGATGATGTGCGCGACATGGCCTTCAGTAGCAACGATGGAAGACAGGTCAGGTTGAGCGAATTTGCAGAAGTCACTGTCGAAAATGGAAAAGGTTCACTTGAACGTAAGAATAGGATATCAAGCAC
>JBKCAB010000011.1:0-1037 GCA_046307935.1 Bacteroidota bacterium
GTACCACCTTGTGCTGGTCCGTTGCCGTCGCGTGGTGGACGGTTGTCCGGACGTTGTTCGGCCTCTTTAACGGCGATTTGACGGCCGTTCATCGTGCTGCCGTCTAGTCCACGAATAGCACTCATCGCCTCCTCACGTTCCGCCATCTCAACGAACCCAAAGCCTCTGGATCGACCTGTTTCCCTGTCAATAGCCACAGTCGCTTTGAGCACAGTACCGTAAGCTTGAAATGCTTTTTTGAGATCTTCACTCGTGACGCCAAAATCAAGTTTGGCTACAAAAATGCTGGTCATACAAGTATTAAGCTAGGAAAGAGTTTATGTTCCAATTGTTCATTACTGTTCCGAAAATAGGATATTTTTTTTAGCAAATACAATAACAGCGCTAATTTTACAAAAAAAAAGCGTGAAAGCATTAATACTTGGTAGTACTGGAGCAGTGGGAAGTGAAATTCTTGGTTTATTGTTGAAAGACCCTTCTTGTGAGAAGATCTACACAATAGGAAGAAGGCTACCAGGAGTTACAGATCCAAAACTTACGACATTTGTATTGGACATTGAGCGGGTTGATCAATTGCCGGAAATGGATGCCGATACACTTTTAATAGCGTTCGGAACCACGCTCCGAATTGCTGGATCGAAAGAACGACAGGAGTTCATCGATGTGGAGATCCCCACGAAAATCATGAAACTGGCACTTGGGGCGGGAATTATGAAATGTGCACTGGTTTCAGCTGTTGGAGTGAGCGAAAGTTCTCCTTTCTTTTATTCCAGGATGAAGGCCAGACTCGATAAAAATGCTCAAGAAACCGGTTTCAGCAAGCTTGTAATTGTCAAGCCTTCTGTTTTGGATGGAGTCAGGGAGGACAAGCGTCTCGGTGAGCGAGTATCGATCGTAATTGGCAATTTTCTTGGCAAAACAGGATTGATAAATGCATATCGACCGGTAAAGACCGCCCATGTCGCAGCAGCGATGATCCAAAAAGTTAAAGAGGCTGATACGGGAATCTCCGAAGTTTCGAATGCTCAGATACCAAT
>JBKCAB010000012.1:0-443 GCA_046307935.1 Bacteroidota bacterium
ATCTCAACCGCGAGAGAAAACAGCTTATTCAAGATCTTGCGATGTTGGAACAGGAGCGCGACCGATACGAGCAAGAGCTAAATGCCCTTCAGCCTGCGGATGTTGCCGTGCTCAGTGAAGAGAAATTGACCGAAGATATTGATCCTGGATACAGCGAACGGATGGAGGCGCTGCGTTCAAATACAGAATTATCGTCCGTTGAACGGCTGGATCAAGAACAGCGAATGGATCAGGAACTCATTTCAAAACTGGACAGAGCATTAGAAAGTATTGACCAAAAGTTGAAGTCAAACCCTCAGGATAAGGAACTGCAGCAACGTCGCCAAACCGTTTTGAACATTAAAGAAGATACCGAACTCACGGTGATTCAACGATCAAACGAGCTACAGTCACTGGAAAAAGAAGAGAATGTAACCAGGCTGACTCAGACAGAATTGATCAAT
>JBKCAB010000013.1:0-708 GCA_046307935.1 Bacteroidota bacterium
TAGTTCGCAGTAGGCCGAAATGGAACGCTGGTGAATCCAAAGGTAAGAAAGCAAGAACACGTTGCCGTCTGCCGATCAACTTTACATTGAACTAATTTTAGCATAAAAGATCCCCGGTTATCGCCGGGGATTTTCTTTTTATGACAAAGTATTTACCATGGTAAATAAAAATTGTATTTTTGTTTAAAAATTCGATATGATAGCTTTTCTTTTGGTTGGAACAGTATTGACACTTTTGTTGGCTGCGTTTGTGTTTTCCAAGCGGAATGAAAGTCTCAATTCGCTGATTCTTCTGTTGACCACTGCGCTGGTAATTGTTTTTTTTTCTTTTGAGTTCTGTAGCAATAGTTCCGGTGCATCGGTTGTGTGGATCTCTTTTTCCATGTTTTCCGGCACTATTTTTTTATCCCGTTTTCTGAAGCATAGAACAAGAGATCTGGCTATTCTTTCTACTTTGCCACTTTTACTTTTTCTATCAAAAGACACATTCGTTTTCGGTGAATTTGCAGTGAGTACATCCTCAGAATCAGCCATTTTATTTGCTGTGATCGGCGTATGGTTACAGCCCTTATCAGAATATTTGACTAATGTTGCCGGAAAATTCCTGTATTCTGAGGAAAACAGAGCTTTCCCCACGAAATTGATACTTTTCGGCACTGCAGTCTTCTTTGCCTATTTTTTTCAGTCGGTTGCGGGTATCTTCTTTTT
>JBKCAB010000014.1:0-3426 GCA_046307935.1 Bacteroidota bacterium
AAATCACAAACAATTTGACGAGTGATTTAATTTCAATGGTTGTTTACAAGCCGACACATTTTGCAGACTTTAAACCAACAAACGAATTTGAACGTTGGGCGACAGTTGAAGTTGCAGACTTTGACAATGTGCCAAACGAAATGGAAACTTTTGTTTTGCCAAGCGGACTTTATGCAGTTTTTGAATACAAAGGTTTGAATACAGACAATTCCATTTTTCAATACATTCTTGGAACTTGGTTGCCAAGTTCGGACTATGTTTTAGACGACAGACCGCATTTTGAAGTTTTAGGCGACAAATACAAAAACAACGACCCGACATCAGAAGAAGAAATTTGGATACCGATAAGACCGAAGAACACCAGCCACTAACAGCGGTTTTGCGTCAGGCGGGCTGACGTGCTTCGTATGAACATTTGTGCTAAATTTGAGCTTTTGGCTTCGTATCAAGGTTAGTGCTAAAAATCCCGCCCGAACGCAAAGCCGCGAACCGTTATAAGCAACTGCAGAATGACCAATAGTTTAAATTTACCATTGATAGTTAGAAATGAAAAATAAAAAGACAAAATAAAATGATTGGACTAGGCGAAGGTTTTTTCCTATATATAATGTTTGCTTTGACAATTTTGATTGTTTTTCCAATTACAATATTATTTATTGTTCGTGGTTCAAACCTTTATGCGAACAGCCAAAACACCTTAAAAACATTTTATTTAGTTTTGATTTACATATTTAATTTCATTATTGCATTATTATTTATACGAACGTTTCGTTTTGACGGGATGTTGATTTTGGCAATATTATCAACTATTTCATTGATTTTCATTTTAAAAAGGAAACAAAAAAAATGCTTGTAACACCAAATAAGCAAAAGCACAAAAAGTACTAGATTTGTTAGGCGCCTTTGCCTATTTGGAAACGTTATAACCAACTAACCACTCCCGAAAAAATAGCACAAAAAATCCCTCCTACTCGGAGGGATTTTGCATATTATAAGGCCATTTTTCAAAAATCGACCGGTTACTCGCTAAAGCTGACCTCCCCCAATAATTCGAAGCATTTAAAACTAGCGTTTTTCAAGTGTCAGCTTTTGAATTTTCAACTAACATTGATTCAATAAAACTTTCGAAATAGAATCCAGTATCAACGTTTACTAATCTTGTTTCCGGCTATCGAACGTTGCCGGTCGCACTTGAACCGATCGATCTCAGGGTTGCGTTTTTTTGAGTGTTTGGTTGCACAAGCTTCCACTCGCTCCCGCCATCGCTTGTAAGAATTGAATTTCAATTCGCGCTTCATGAGCGCTTTTACATCCGCCTCTTTTAGTCCAAACTGCATTTCAATGGCATCAAACGGTGTTCGGTCTTCCCAGGCCATTTCAATGATGCGGTCAACCTCTTCTTCTGACAATATTTTACTCTCTGGCTTTCGACCTGTTCTATCCTGAACATAGGCCATGGGGGAAGGGAGATCACTATAATGGCAGTATGTATCTGATTGCTCTGTTTGTTTCATTTTTCCTAATTTTCAATACTCACTTAACCACAATTTCCGGTATTCACCCTTCGGATCGTAATCGTCCGCCTGTTTCCGGGTATTGAACACACGCTTACCCCGGGGATCATTGCCCACGCCTGCTAAATAAGCCCAATTTCCCCAATTGCTGGAAACATCGTAATCGATCAATTGCTCTTCAAAATACGCTGCCCCAAGTCGCCAGTCGAGCTGCAGCTGATCGATCAGATAGGACGCAACATTTTGCCTGCCTCGGTTGCTCATGAATCCAGTACATTTCAATTCACGCATATTGGCGTCCACAAAGGCATCACCTGTTTCTCCGTTTATCCAACTGAACAGCGTATTTTCATGCTGCGCAGTGCCTGGAGGAGTTTGACCGTTGAAACCATTCAGATCAAACATTTTCTTCCCGTATTTCTTCATCATAAATCGGAAGTAATCGCGCCAGATCAATTCGAATATGAGCCAGTAGGTTGAATCATTCGCTCCATGCATCCCTTCGAACTCCCTGACTTTCTCGTAGATGGTGCGCGGTGATATACAGCCATGCGCCAGCCAGGGAGAGAATTTACTGGAATAATCTGCTCCGATCAGTCCGTTTCGCGTTTCCTTATACCTGGAAAGTGATCTGGTTTCAAAAAAGTAATGTTGTAACCGTTGTAAAGCTGCCGACTCCCCACCCTGAAACCGTAACACAGCACGCTCATCCGGCTCAGGTTCCGCAAAAGCTAACATTTGGAGAGCGGGAAGATCTATTGGAGGAATGTAAGGACTGTTGATTTTTTGCGGCTCAGGAATAACTTTCCGGATGAGCGTCTCTTTTTCCACACGCTTACGAAACACCGAAAAAACATCCGGTATATCGCGAATTCCGAAAGGCAGGTCGAGCGCATGATAGAGTGTGCTCGTACTAAAATCTTCAAACACACATTTTTGTTTCCACAGCTCTTTTTCGATGATGCCCTGAAGCTCTTTTTCCTCGGAGGCCACCTCTTTTTTCCCGAAAACTTTTGTTGCCCCGAACTGTTTGGCCAACTCGGGTACTACTACTTCCGGCTTCCCAATTCTGAAGATCAACCCAGAGCCTATTTCCCGCAACGAACGATCAAGATCACGCACAGATTCCAATAGAAATTTCAGTCGAAAAGCGCCTATTCTCCGAAACCCAAAGTTCTTTTGTTCCAAAAGTCGTTCATCGAGAATAAATACCGGAATGATCTCATCGGATACCGAAACAGCCTGGAACAGTGTTTCATTATCGTTGATCCTGAGATCCGTTTTAAACCAGACGATCGATCGTTTCATTACAATTCGTTTATGGTGGCCAAGTACCTTTCCGCCTGTTCGAGGATCGCAACTCTATCATCAGTGGCCATTCGTTCCCACACCTTATACATCATTCCGATACGCGGATTCCGTGCCAGTTTATTAGCATTCCGGTCATAAAAATTCCAGTAAAGACTATTGAACGGACACGCTTTCTCCCCCACTTTCTTCGCTTTATTGTAATAACACGTTCCGCAGTAATCGCTCATTTTATCGATGTAGGCAGCAGAGCTGACGTACGGTTTCGTGCCAACGATCCCGCCATCAGCAAACTGACTCATACCACGGGTGTTGGTGATCTCTACCCAATCCAGTGCATCGATATAGATTCCCAGGTACCATTTATCGACCTCATCCGGATGGACACCGGCCAGCAATGCAAAATTCCCGGTAACCATGAGTCGCTGGATGTGGTGCGCATAGGCATGATCAAGCGACTGACCGATCGCATGTTTCAGGCAGTTCATTTTCGTTTTTCCGTCCCAGAACCAATGCGGTAAAGGTGCGTCGTGCTGAAAATAATTCAGTGAGGCATATTCCGGCATTTTTGCCCAATAGACACCGCGCATGAACTCTCTCCAGC
>JBKCAB010000015.1:0-1244 GCA_046307935.1 Bacteroidota bacterium
CAACAGGAACAAGCTCAGGAACATCCTTCTTCCCGAGCTGGAGAAGCAGTTCCCTCAGCTGAGACAGCAGGTTCTGACTCTTGTGGAAGCCTTTCAGCAGACGCAAAAAGCTCTGGAGGAAAGAGTGGCGCCACTCGTCAAGTCAGTCATGAAACAAGGAGAGCTGAAGGTCTTGGACTTCGATCTGCTGGATGATCCGGAGCTGAGGGAATTTATCCGTCAACTGGAGCTGACTCCCGGACTGGAAAAAGAGCTATTGAAGCTCCGTAAGTCGCAACCCGGAAAACATATCTTCCTTAATCATCCGACCTTCGGGAAAATAATTCGAGAAAGGGAGCACTTTTTCTTCGAGCGAAATGGCAGTAGGGCCGAGCTGCCTGTGATCGGCATGGAGATCGTAAACGCTTTGCCTGAACATTTTGACAAGACCGTCATTTACCTCGATCGTGAAAAGCTCAGCGGCAAGCTTGAGCTGCGACAGTGGAAGCCCGGTGACCGCATCAAACCCATCGGCATCAAAGGATCGAAGCTGATCTCCGATATTCTGACCGATAACAAAGTTCCGGTGCACGAGCGAAAATCCCAACTTGTGTTGTGCGATGATGAAAAAATTCTCTGGTGCATTGGTCACTCGGTCTCCCGTGAAGCGATCGCCCGGCCGGATTCAGACATACTCAAGATCACTGTGCGTAATCCGGAATGATCGCGCTAATCGGCATATTGATTACCTTTAACGCATGAATTTCCCTGCTGCATTCGAATCCCGGGTGACAAACGACCCTTTCCTGGGAAAAGACCTGCTGAATGCACTGAATGCTACTCCACCGGTTACCATTCGATTGAATCCGTTGAAGCTGACGGAACGCGAAGCTGCTGATTATCTCGATGCCAATACTTCGGTTCAATGGTGTCGTCATGCCTTTTACCTGGCGGAGCGCCCGTCCTTTACTCTTGACCCGCTTTTTCATGCCGGCTGTTATTATCCACAGGAGGCAGGCTCAATGGTACTTGATACTGTGCTAACTCAGCTCGAGCTACCGCAAGAACCGGCCATTCTGGACCTTTGTGCTGCACCGGGAGGAAAGAGCACGCTGATCGCTTCTCACCTGAACGGCAGCGGACTGCTGGTAAGCAATGAAGTCATTCAGGCTAGGGCACGCATCCTGCGGGAGAACATGACCAAGTGGGGATATTCGAATGTAGTGGTCACGAACAATGACCCTGCAGATTTTGACAAGCTATCC
>JBKCAB010000016.1:0-5955 GCA_046307935.1 Bacteroidota bacterium
GCAAGGAAGAATAGCACCGTTAACGTAAAAAACAAGACGAACCTTACTGACATATACACTGAATGTAAGTCATTGAGAACTTAAAGATAAGGGAAAGAACTAAGAATTGGAAATTACCAATTATGAATTACTAATTACGAAATGTAGCGCAGTATATATCGATGCAGTCATTTATGAATTAGTAATTGGTCATTGGTAATTAGTCATTACTAATTAAAACCAACGCTCCTTTTCTTTCGAACGAAACATTTGGTTGAAATCTGCGTAAAGAGTTGAATTAGAAAGCATACATCGAATCATAATTGCACCAATAGCTGAAATGTCTCTCCGTAAATTTTCGCTGCTAATCAGTATTTTCGGCCTTCTCCTACTCACTTCATCGGAGACCAAAAAGCCGAAACCGCTATTTTTCTTCAACAGTCTGAAGGAGCTCCGGGAAATTCGGCTCAGCCATGCCCCGGGTATCTACGATTCAGCTTTTACGCTCACGCTCAGAACAGGAAAATTGCACAAACTCGCCATCGAACTGATCTCAGACAATCAAGTACGTAAGGTTGCCAAGTCCATTCGGATCGAGTCACCTTCGGTTCTGCGCCTGAGCTACACGGACGAAAAGGGTCAGCTGTGCCATTTCGTCGGGCAATACACCGTTGGCCAGCGGCATCCGATCCCGGTGCTTTCACTGGTGGTCGAACCGGATGCATTCTTTCCACCGAACGGTATCTACCACGGCAGCATGGAAAAAGGGCAGGAAGAGGAAGCCGTCCGAACCATCGGAAATGCCTGGAAAAAAAAGCCGATCACGGCATACGCACAGTTCTTTTTCAACGGTGAACTGAAAGAAGAGCTGGAGCTCGATCTCAAAACATACGGTGGCATGACGCTGGGATGGAAAGAGAAGTCGCTGCAGCTTTCCGCACGAAAAAAATTGCACGGTGAAGGCAAGATCAATGTGAAGCTCTTCCGAAATCTGCCGCAGCGCGAATTCCAGCATGTCGTTCTGCGCACCTCAGGGAACGACCAGAACAAGACACGCTTCAAGGATCTTTCCATTAGTCAGGTGGCCGATGAACTGGGCATCAACACCAAAGCCTCCCGACCGGTCGTGGTTTATGTCAACGGTATTTACTGGGGGATCCACAACCTGCGGGAAAAGGTCAACAAAGATTATTTCACGGAGCGCTACAACTGGAAAAAGGGAGATTTCATTGAGCTGCAAGGTTCCGGTATGTACCACCCCGGCTTCAGAAAATTGGTGAGCTTTGCCGCTGCCAATGCTGGTTCGCGCGATTTTCCAAAACGGATCGCTGACAGCATCGATATCGAAAACTTCTTCAATTTCAATATCATCCAGACCTACATCAGCAACGCCGACTACCGTGGAAATGTGCGCTTCTTCAAACACAAGCATGGTAAATGGAAATGGGTGCTCTACGATACGGATCTCGCCTGCGGGAATAATTTCCTTGAGCGCAATTTCATTCGCGACAGGACATTCCCCACCGAGGAGTACTGGTACAATCCTCCCTACGCTACCACACTATTGAACAGTTTACTGAGAAACAAGGAGCTGAAGGAAAATTTCGTCAGACAGTACACTTACCTGATGGCTACTTACCTGACACCGGCTAATTTCCACGCCAAACTGGACAGCAACGCTGCGATCATCGACGGGGAACTCGAGCGACACTGGCAAAGGAGGAATCACCTCTATTCAGAGAACAGGACAAAATGGAATGGACATGTGCGCACCCTGAAAAGTTACTTTTCGCGACGACCCGAATCAGCTTACAAGCATCTGATGGAAACTTTTTCATTGAAGACTCCTGTTCAAGTCAGCGTTTCGCAAAACAGATCCGGTTTCAAGGGGCTTACGATGAATGGATCATCCGTTCGGACAGCGCGGATCAAGGGTAAATTCTTTCCTGAATTACCCATCACCTTATCGGCAGTTCAGGCCGATCACCTCTACGCATTTGAACAATGGTCAGATGGCGATAAAAACGCGGAAAGGATCCTGAAACCTGAAGACGGAACCGCTCTGAAAGCGCATTACAGACACCTTCCCGTATCCGGCACCAAGGGTTTGATCATCGACAAATTCTTTGTCAACAACGACTGGAAGAATCCGCTGTTGTTCGTTTCGATCCTAAACACTTCCGGAGAGAAGATTCAACTGGACAACTTCACTTTATATGAAGACGTGACCGGATCTTCCCTTGCGTTGAAAGAAAAAGAGCTTCAACCGGGACAATCTCTTGTACTTACGAACGACGTTAAAGGCTTCCGCACAAAGATCGGGAAGGTAAATGTACAGGTATTGGAATTCATGAAAGGCCAAGCTTTTGTCAATGAAGTCAAATTTGCCCTTATTGAGAACGGCGAAGCTTGGGTGGACAGCCTACAGGCAACGATCAGCGATCAGCAGTTGATCGATCACGGATCTTATCTGGTCACAAAGCCAAATGGTAAGTTGAAGATCACGCATTTCAAAATGAAGAAGTTGCCCTCGTTGAAATTCAATGTAGCCATCAAAGAGACGCCTGTTCTTGTGCATGGCAATTCAAACTGGAAAGAATTCACCTTTGTCGTTTTGATCGTCGTTGGAATTTTACTATCCATGCTGTTGTTCATGAAACAGGAAAAGGATTAAATTTTCCGCGATCCCTGAATCAGCCACTTCCCTTTGACTTCAGCAAACATTTTTTTCACACTGTGTTGTGATTATTTTCGCCGGATCAATTCAAGGATGATTGTGTACATTTGGCGAAAACTGAACGATGGGAGATAGTATCAATGTTTTATTAGACGATCTGCTGGCGCTTTTGACGCGTTTCCTGAACATGCCGATCTGGTTCCAGTTATTGCTTTATATTGCTTTTACCATTGGATTGTGGCTATTCGCCTTCTGGATCCTTCGGTTGATGAAACGTCCACTGGACATTCAAACCAAGCGCTGGTTGTTCGTCTCCACATCCGTCATCGTTGTGTTGATTACAGGTGCAGCCGTGATCGATTACAAGAATCACCTGATCGAAATAGAAAAACAGCTGGATCAACCGAAATTCATCGATGTAATGGCTGATTCTGCAGGAGAACAGAACGTATTGACTTTTGCAAGCTTGTTGGATTCGACCAAATCGGAAGGAACCGGAGCGGATGAGACCACAGCCTACCTGTACAACAGCGATGGGATCGAAATTGTACAGTACAAGATGAAAGATCCTATTATCACTGCTTACATCGCGGCGATCGATCTCACGAAATACGAAGTTGTACTGGATACCGCGATCTCTGTAAAGGAGCTGACTTCGACATTTTCTAAGCGATTCGATGCAGATATTGCTGTGAATGGCGAAGCGGGAACCACTCCCGGAAAAACTGCACCACTTGGACAATGGATCGGGAGTTATGTGGTGAACGGGAAGGTTATTTTGAACGAAGACTCCAAAAACAGACCTTTTGTGTACTTCGATAAGGAAATGAACGCCTACTATTCTCCGGAAAATGATGTGGTCAAGTCGTTCACCGACAAAATGTACAATGCCATCTGGGGAAGGTTTGATCTGATCATGGATGGAAAATTAGCCATCTCGCCTCGTGATGCGACGCAAAAGAATCCGTATCCTCGAACAATTGTTGGCATGGACAAAGCAGGTAAAAAAATGTACCTGATGGTGGTAGATGGCAGAAAACCAACGCACAGTCTGGGCATGACCATGAAGCAATGCGGCGAGTACTTACTGAAAGTGGGGTGCTATCATGCGATGGCTTGCGATCAGGGAGGAAGCTCCGTCATGTACTCGAGAACATTGGGTGTATTTACACGACCAGCAGATGGAGCAGAGCGCGTGACCTATTCCCATTTAGGCTTCCGCCGCAAAAAATAGGACTTATTTCACGCGGATCTTTTGACCGATCTGCAGTACGCTTGTCATCGAAAGATCTCTATTCAACTTCAGGAGCTCCTTCAAGCTGAGTTTGTGCCGCAGTGCAATATGTGTTAACGTATCCCCTTTTTTCACAATATAATACTTGTTGACTGGTTTGGGCTTTGGCTTCGGTTTAGGCTGTTCCTTCGGCAACTCTTTCGGCGGCTCAACGACTTGTTCAACCACGGGAACTTCCGGATTAACAGGTTTTTCCTCCGGGTTCACGACCGGTTTTTCCTCCGGTTTTGGTTTCGGTACCTTGTTGGGCAACTTTGACAGATCAAAATTCTGATAATAGGGTTGTTGTGGTCTTAACCCGCGATCTGCCAGATAACGAAGTAAGAAGAACGGGTAATCTGTTTGAATGATGTATGCATCGTGCTCAATGAACCAATTCCAGGAATCCCTGGCATTGAATGCTTCATTGTGGCCACCTGAGATCGTATTGAAAAGCGCATTGTACCAAATTCGCGTTCCATTCCTTCGGAACATTTCCAATCCTTCCGGCCGGCTGTAGTAAGTCGTGTCACTGCTCAGCAGGAACTCCACCAAGGGCGACTTTGAGAGGATCAAAAAGGTATCGATGTCCTTTTTTGTAGAGCTCACGATAGGCATGTAGTATGCACCAATGGAGTCGGTTTGGTAAAGCGTTCTGAAAAACCCGGCAGGACCAGTTCCCTTGAGGATAACATGCTCACCACAGCCAAGGGAATCGATGATAGGAATAAGCTCGTTGAAGCGTCCTGCGCTTTTGTCGAGGTTTACGAGGATTTTGCCTTTGGTCAACTTGAGTATCGTATCCAGCGTTGGTACAGTGTACTCCGTAAGCTCACCGGCTTTGTTCTTTAATCGCAGTTTCGTGATCGATTCCAGCGAATAGGCAGAAACACTTCCTCTGCCGTTGGTTGTCCGGTTTACGGTGCCATCGTGCATTAAAACATAATGTCCGTCGCGCGTGCGTTGCACATCCACTTCGACAATATCCACCCCATTTTCGATGCAGGAAAGTACAGCCGGTATTGAATTTTCAGGATAGGTGATCCAATCACCACGATGCGCAGCAACGAGCACGCGCTTGTTGGTATCCTCAAAAACAGAACGGATCGTTATCTCCTGACCAAATGTCTGGAAACATGTGGCAAAAAGCAGTAAAAACGCACTAAAAAGACAACGATGCATACAAGCTCAATTATTTGGCTTTGAACAACCCATATTTCAACATACAGAACAACGCTCTGAATCCATCTTTCCAACCGATCTTCTTCCCTTCTTCATAGGTTCTACCGTAATACGAAATACCAACCTCGTAGATTCGTATACCTTTTATCCGAGCGATCTTTGCGGTGATCTCAGGCTCAAATCCAAACCTTTTCTCCTTTAAATGCAAAGGTTTTATGATCTCTGCCTTGAACATTTTATAACATGTTTCCATATCAGTGAGGTTCAGATTCGTAAACAAATTACTCACAAACGTAAGGAACTTGTTACCAATAGTATGCCAGAAGAACAAGATCCGGTGTGGTTTACCTCCCATGAATCTGGAACCATAGACCACATCGGCGTGCCCTTGTAAAATCGGTTTGAGTAGGATATTGTATTCATTCGGATCGTATTCGAGATCGGCATCCTGTACAATGATAAAATCACCCGTTGCCAATTCAATTGCCTTGTGTAAAGCGGCTCCTTTACCCATGTTTACGGGCTGTTTGAAATAATTGATCTCCAATTCCGGATTGCGCGACCGATAACTGAGGATCACATTTTCTGTATCATCTTTTGAGCAATCGTTGACAATCACCAACTCTTTTACTATCCCATCGATCAATTCAACTTGTTTTACCTTATCCAGAATGAGCTCAATCGTTCGTGCCTCGTTGTAAGCGGGTATGAGTATAGACAGTTTTTGCATCTTTGTGTTTTTTACCGAATTACCAGATCTTTTTTGAATGGATGATTTCCAAAATGTTTAAAATACGTCGAAAAAGCGGATTTGTTACGTATTTCAGCCCCTTTCTATCATTAA
>JBKCAB010000017.1:0-563 GCA_046307935.1 Bacteroidota bacterium
ATTGTAACCAATGGAAATCATGCTCTTGCTGTTTCGTTAGTAAAAGGTTGCTAAAACGGTCCGAATGTTTTAGACTTCAATACCTAGTCATGAACAATACCAAAATAATATATTCGATCATTCATTGGAAATATTCAGTGAAAACCTTGCTTTAATCAAGAAGTTACGCAATTTATTTCCCAAAATGGGATAATAAGTTTCATTTTGAAACACTTGTGCTGTCCGCAATTGAGGGTTGGAGGATTTGAAGATTTGAGGATTCAAAGATTTGAAAATTGGTTTCCGTAAAAGTCTTGGAATTAATCTTTAACTACTTCAGCGCAGAGCAGATCAATCTTCAAATACCGCAGCGAAGCGCAGGTCAATCCTCAAATAATACACGTTAAATTACACTCACATCCTTTGAAATGACTTACCTTTGCCGCTCAATTTTAATTTGCAAGACGAAAAATGAGTACAGCTTTAGGGAACCATATTCTTGTTGAGTTCATGAACTGCGATCCAAACATCATGAACGATGTTGCCGCGATCGAAAGAGACATGGTGGCTGCAGCACAGAAAGC
>JBKCAB010000018.1:0-1759 GCA_046307935.1 Bacteroidota bacterium
GGTGAATCCGACGCCAACGGTTACAGACCCTTCGGATCAGGTCGTGTGTAATGGAGCATCGACCACACAAGTAACGTTCACGGGGACTGGTACGAGCTATACTTGGGTAAACAATACACCGGGAATCGGACTTTCTGCGAACGGCACTGGACCGATCACACCATTTACAGCTGTGAACAACGGCACGACGCCTGTCACGGCCACGATCACGGTGACACCTGTCTTCAGTGGTAGCGGGCTGAACTGCAACGGACCAACACACAGACGTTTACGATCACTGTCAATCCTTCACCGCTGATCAATGCTGTCAACGATCTTTCTGTTTGTAACAATGGGACTGTAAATGTTTCATTTTCAGGTACAGCAACTGAATTCACCTGGACGAGCAGCAACGCGGGCATTGGTTCGGGGGCGAGTGGTACGGCTTCATTGAGTTTTACGGCAACAAACACGACAAATTCACCGGTAAGTTCTGATTTTTCGGTAGTTCCTTCGTACACGGTTGGCAGCGTGACATGCAGTGGGGCTCCTGAATTGTTCACGGTAACAGTGAATCCAACTCCAACGGTGGATCCAATCGGCGATCAGGCGCTTTGCAACGGAGCAAGTACAACCGCAATCACTGTATCGGGTAGTGTGGCAGGTACGGTTTACAACTGGGTGAACAGCACTCCGTCGATCGGATTGCCGGCAAGTGGAAGTGGTTCGATAGCTTCGTTCACTGCTCAGAATACAGGCAGTAATACGGTAACCTCCACGATCACTGTCACACCAACGGCCAATTCATGTCCGGGTACTCCGGAGGTTCTGACGATCACTGTTTACCCAACGCCATTGGTCAGCAATACGGTGAACACTCAGACGATCTGTTCAGGGTCTTCGAGCACGGCAGTAACCTGGACGAGCCTTACAGCCGGCACGACGTATACGTGGAGCGGATCGGTAACAGCAGGATCGGTAAACGGATTTACGGTAACAGGCACGGGCGCTCTTCCTTCAATGAGCCTAACAAATCCGGGCATTGTTCAGGGAACTGTGACGTATACAATAACACCTGAGGCAAATGGATGTCCGGGAACACCTTTCACGTATACGATCAACGTCAATCCGATCCCTGATCTTTCGGCAATAGCAGCACAAACGATCTGTGGAGGCAGTGCATTCACCACACCGGTATTCGTATCAGATGTAGCATTGACTAATTACAGCTGGACGTTGACGAATGCAGGATCAATACCACCTTCTGTCACAGGATATGCCACAACGGGCAACGGTTCACTCACAGGAGTGGTCGTTGGTAACAGCGGAACGAACCCTGTAACACTGCTTTACAGCATCACTCCACAGGCATCGGGATGTTCAGGTACACCTGAGCAGTTTAGTCTAACTGTTAACCCTTCACCTGTTACGCAGTTCAGTCCGCTTTCGCAGACGATCTGTACGGGAGGAACTACCCAGGCAGTAACCCTGAGTTCAACCACGGCAGGAGCGACCTTCGTATGGAACGTCACAGGTCAACCGGCAGGACTGAATGGTGTGAATCAGACAAATGGTACATCGACCATACCGGCGTTTACATTGGATCACAGTCAGTCAACAGCACAAGTTCTGACGATCCAGGCGGTTGCATCTACAACGGGAACACTTGCTTGTCCCGGAACACCTTCACAGTATACGATCACGGTCAACCCAGCACCAACGGTGAATGACCCATCGGATCAGTCGATCTGTAACGGAGCACCAACACAGGCGGTGGTGT
>JBKCAB010000019.1:0-2125 GCA_046307935.1 Bacteroidota bacterium
TAGTAAAGTCGGCTAAGCCGGCTTTTTTTATGTTAGAAAAATACAAATCGCCAATTTTCATGGAGATCGCAAAGAAGAAACGACATTTTATCGCTGAGGACATTCAGATCGATTCGTGGGAAATTATCCGACCGTATTTCGAGGACCTGCTCAACCGACCTATCGACACAAAAGATGACCTTGTTCTCTGGTTAGCTGACAGGAGTGAATTAGAAGCCGTCTTGGAAGAAGATGCCGCATGGCGTTATATTCGAATGACGATCGATACAAGGGACGAGGAGCTCACTAACGCCTACACATTATTTGTGACACAAATCCAGCCAGAAATTGCTCCCTACGATGATAAATTGAATGAAAAGCTAATTCGGTCTGCGTATTTTGACGAGCTAAAGAATGATGATGCATTCAGGATCTATTTTCGCTCCGTAGAAACTGCTTTAGACCTTTTTCGGGAGATCAATATACCTATCGAGGCGGCATTGAATGAAAAAGCACAGTTGTATGGTTCGATATCAGCCGCACAAACCATAGAGCACAACGGTGAATCGATGACCATGCAGAAAGCGTCTCTTTTGCTCAAAGAGACGGATGAAGTATTGCGCAAAACAATTTTCGAAAAGATAGCAGCACGGAGAAGGCAAGATATTGAGAAGCTGGATTCACTTTACAGTGAATTAATCGCTAAGAGGCATGAGCTGGCAATGAACGCGGATTTCGAAAACTACCGTGACTACAAGTTCAAGTCTCTCGGCCGTTTTGATTACACCAAAGAAGATTGTTTTAACTTTCATTCCGCAATTCGTGACCTGATCGTTCCTATTGTAAAAGAGATCCAGCAAGAACGCTTGCAGAAACTAGGAAAGGATACATTCAAGCCTTGGGATCTTGAGGTCGATCCTGAGGGGAAAGCACCATTGAGGCCTTTCAAAACCGGTACCGAGCTATTGGAAGGATCGATCAGGATGTTTGCAAAACTCGATCCCTATTTCGCGGATTGTTTGCAAACAATGGATGCAATGGGACATCTCGACCTGGATTCAAAATCAGGAAAAGCACCGGGAGGTTACAATTATCCGCTTTACGAGATCGGTGTTCCCTTCATCTTCATGAATTCTGTCGGAGCACAGCGTGATCTCGTCACCATGGTGCATGAAGGAGGACATGCCCTTCATTCTTTCCTGAGCAGAGATCTGGAACTTACTGCCTTTAAAAATGTACCCTCAGAGGTTGCCGAGCTTGCTTCGATGTCCATGGAATTGTTGACGATGCCTTATTGGGATGAATTCTATTCCGACAGGTCAGAGTTGAATCGTGCTAAAAAGGAACAGTTAGAGGGAATATTGAAGATCCTACCCTGGATTGCTCAAATCGATGAATTCCAGCATTGGGTATATGAAAACCCTGAACATTCTGTTGTTGAACGACACAGCAAATGGACAGACTTATCGAAAGCTTACGGAACTGGATTAACCGACTGGACCGGGTACGAAGATCTGCTTTCTACTGGATGGCAAAGGCAACTGCACCTTTTCGAAGTACCTTTTTATTACATTGAATATGGTATTGCTCAATTGGGAGCCCTGGGTATTTGGATGAACAGCATGAAAGATCGAAAAAAAACCATTGAACAATACAAAGAAGCATTAAGGCTTGGCTACACACAATCAATACCTGAGGTCTACAGAACCGCAGGGGTTCGTTTCGACTTTTCGGAAGGATATCTCAAAGAATTGGCGAATTTCGTGCGTAATGAGCTACAAAGTCTTGGTTGATTACTGAGTCATATCCAAAAGTCGCACCCAATAAAGGTTATTTGGATCTAAATATTGGTGAAGTATCCGAACAAGCAGCGCAAAACACTTTGAGCATCAATTTCCCGAAATGTTTAAATAAAACTAAAATTCCTTTTATATTTGCAGCCGCTAACCAGTTAGGTGGCGCTATGGCGAGATAGCTCAGATGGTTAGAGCGCAGGATTCATAACCCTGAGGTCCCGGGTTCAACTCCCGGTCTCGCTACTCGGCCCGGTTTACCGGGCTTTTTTTATGGTTAACACGTTCGGGATGTAGCTCAGCTCGGTTAGAGTACACGTCTGGGGGGCGTGGGGTCGCTGGTTCGAATCAAG
>JBKCAB010000020.1:0-2035 GCA_046307935.1 Bacteroidota bacterium
AAATGTAACGGAGGCGCTCAATTATTTTTTCGATCATCCGATGAATCTTAATAGTGCCAGTGAGGAAGAATTGGAGGATTTAGGTCTGCTTACGGATATTCAAATCAGCGACCTGATCCTGCACCGTAAGCTCTATGGTAAATTCATTTCGATCTATGAATTGCAGAGTTTGAAATACTGGGACTTGCAGACGATCCAGCTTGTTTTGCCGTTTGTCAGAGTGGATGACCGACTTGATCAGCTTCACCTTACCTTCAAGGATGCCATTGAAGAAGGTGATTTCGAATTGTATCTCCGCTATCAGACAATCCCCGAAGATAAAGCGGGATACGCTGATGTACCGGACAGTATTCAGAATACGAGCAATAGTTATTACTACGGAAATCCTGACCGATACTACACCCGTTTCCGCTACAGCTACAGAAACAACATTAGTATCGGTGTTACAGGAGAAAAGGATGCAGGAGAAGAGTTCTTTACCGGTTCAAACAGAAACGGTTTTGATTTTTACTCTTTTCATGCATTTTTCAAGGGAGGGAAATATTTGCGCTCAGTTGCCTTGGGTGATTATCAATTGCAGATCGGGCAGGGATTGAATCTTTGGTCGGGTTATGCTTTCGGAAAAACAGCAGATATTGCTACGGTAAAAAGAACACCGGCTGCATTGAGACCATACACGTCGGTGGACGAAACCCGTTTTCTAAGAGGAGCTGCTGTCGAAGCCGGTGTAGGACCTGTTTCACTCACCTTGTTCGGAAGTATGAAAATGTTAGATGGAGCTCCCGAAGTTGATACACTTTTTGAGGATACTGAATTTATTTCCAGTATAAATATTAGTGGATTGCACCGAACAAACAGTGAGTTGGCCCGAAAGAATACGCTTACCGAATACATTGGAGGTGCCAACCTGCGTTATCGTTCTCGAGGTTTGCAGTTCGGACTTGCAGGAGTATACCAGGGCTATGATAAGGAATTCAATAGAGATATGCGCCCGGACAATATGTACGATTTCCGTGGGAGGGAGAGGATTTCCGTCAGTGGAGATTACGGTATGATCGTCAAGAATTTCAATTTCTTCGGAGAAGCGGCTCTGACGCTTGATAATAAAGCACTTGCGCACATTCATGGCGTTGTGTTTTCGGCTGACCCTAGGCTTACATTTTCTCTCGTTTACAGGGATTATGATACAGCTTATCAGACCTTTTACAAGGCAGGATTTTCAGAAGGTAGCAATACGCAGAATGAAAAAGGAATTTATTCCGGAATGAGATTCAAATTGAACAGTGCATGGTCCCTGACCTCCTATTTCGATCTATTTCGTTTTCCGTGGATGCGTTTCCAGGTAGATGCTCCTTCAGAAGGGCATGAGTTGATGATCCAACCCTCATTCAAGCCAAATAAGCAACTCGAGATCTATGGTCGATTTCGTCAGCAGTTGAGACAGCGCAACAGCAGAAATACGGAGGACTTTGCCATAACTCCGATAGAGGATGTTCTGCAGCGAAACTACAGGATCAATCTTTCCTACGCAGTTAGTGAATCCTTTACGGTTAAAAGCAGGTTAGAGTATGTGACCATCGATCGACCAAGCAACGAGCCCGAAAAGGGTATGATCTTCACTCAGGATGTGATCTGGAAGCCGAAGAACTTTCCGGTTGATCTGTCGCTGCGCTATGCATTGTTCGATACAGACAGTTACGATACCCGAATCTATACTTATGAGAACAATGCATTGTACGTATTTGCGGTTCCGGCTTATTTCTACACCGGCAGTAGGGCTTATGTCATGCTACGTTATTCTTTCCTCAAGCACTTTGATTTATGGGTGAGATACGGGACATTTATATACGACAACCGCGAAACGATCGGTTCAGGTCCTGAAGAGATTAAAGGTCCGAGAAAGTCGGATATCACTGTTCAGTTGCGGATCAAACTGTAGCATTATTGAAAAGACTTGGGATTTTAAACTCGATTCGGTTGATAGGATCCATAGTGATCACTTCCTTTTGTTTTCTGATCGTTGTTGATTTGTGGT
>JBKCAB010000021.1:0-4255 GCA_046307935.1 Bacteroidota bacterium
GGATGAACCTAAGAACGAAGTAATTGCTCCGCTTGAGTCTCCAACACAGGTAAATACTTTCTCAAGTGCAAGCGAGATCGTTAAATCAATGGATGAGCCTTTTATCAAGTCGGAGACGGAACCAAGTTTCTCAAATACAACGGTGGTTGAAACTCCAAAATTCGAGGAGCCTGTTCCGGTGGAGGTACCGAGAAATGATGCTCCGTTAGCGAGTGAGCTTAGTTTCGACTGGGAAATATCAGCAACTGAAAGCCCTGAAACATCGGCTATAACAGAGGAAAGCCCTAAAGAGGAGGTCGTACGTCATATGCTTGTGGAGGAAACGGACCTATCAGTGCATGCCACTCAGACAAAACAAGTGCTATCTCCCGAGGAACAGCAGCGCAAAGCTCAGGAGAGGATGTCGAAGATTCAAGATTACACCTCCAAGCTAAAAAAAGCTGAGGGTATCTCAGAATTTGAAAATGAACCGGCTTTCGTGCGTCGAAATATCCAGTTGAACATGTCAAAGCCGAGTACAGAGGAGAATTACAGCCGATTTGGTCTTTCTACCGATGAGGACAGAACCGTGCTTCGAAACAATAATTTCCTTCACGACAACGTAGACTAATGAGCTTTACCGAGAGGATCAATACAGACATTAAGAATGCCATGCTAGCCAAGGAAAAAGAGAAATTGGCAGCGCTCAGGGATATCAAGTCAAAACTGCTCCTGGAAGCAACATCCGGTTCGGGTGGTGAAGTATCTGATGAGACCGCAATGAAGATCTGTATGAAGTTGCACAAGCAGCGTATGGAAACCTACGAGCTGTATATGAAGCAGGGCAGGATGGACTTAGCGGATGAAGAATTGTTCCAGGCGAAGATCATAGAGATGTATCTCCCGAAACTGTTGAGCGAAGAAGAGGTTCGAAATGAAGTCAAGGATGCGATTGCTCAGATTGGTGCTACCGGACCACAAGATATGGGTAAGGTGATGGGGTTACTAACGGGTAAATTAGCCGGAAAAGCGGATGGAAAGCTCATTTCAGCTCTTGTCAAAGACGAATTGAGTAAGTGATTCAAAAAGCTTGTTAATGACAAATCACTTGATTTGTTCTTATTGTTGTAAATGCGTCCTGATGAAAGAGGGACGCATTTTTCATTTTTCTGGATTACTTTTGTTTCATGACAACACTTGAACTCAGGGAAAAGATCGCTGAAACAGTCCGGGACTTCCACAGGAGGGGGTGGTCTCCGGCTACATCTACGAATTATTCCTTCAGAGATACGGATGGCACGATCTGGGTTTCTCGTTCCGGTATTGATAAGTCGCAGTTCTCGCACGATGATTTCATCACGGTTGACGTTGAAGGGGTAGCTACCGGAGAATTTGAAGGTATCCGTCCGTCTGCCGAGACACTTATCCATTGTGTATTGTACGAACTATTTCCTGACACAAAAGTGATCCTTCACAGCCATTCGGTTTATCCGGTTGTGCTTTCAGCCTTCTTGCCGAAAGAATTTGTTTTCGAAGGGTACGAAGTTCAAAAGGGTTTTGAAGGACAAACTACACATGAAAAACGATTGAGCATACCCATTTTTGAAAACACACAAGATATGTTGGCTTTTCGCAATACACTCCGTCATCATGCTCATGAGCTATTGAACCATTCGTTCATCATGCGAAAACACGGGGTTTATGCCTGGGGAAGAGATCTTTTTGAGGCCAAAAGACACATCGAGACGCTTGAGTACCTTGCACAATGCGAATGGCTGCTGAAAGCAGAGAAAATCAACACCTTTAAAACCGATATAACCTAAATCGTATGGCAATTCTTTCGATACCGGAAAAACAAATTGAGATCAGGGATCCCGAACAGATCCGTGAATTTTTCAACGCAAGAGGCATTTTCTTTGACCAATGGTCCTGCAGTATCGTTTTTGACGACAGTGCAACTCAGGAACAAATACTCTCAGCTTACGAAAAGGATCTCAACCCTTTCATGGAACAAGGAGGATATGTAACAGCTGATGTGATTTCCATCAACAAGCTTACTGAGAACTACGAGGCTATCAGAACCAAGTTTTTAGCCGAACATACGCACTCCGAGGATGAGATCCGATTTTTTGTCGATGGTCAGGGCCTGTTTTGGTTCAACCTGGAGAATGAACCTGTATTTAATCTACTTTGCCAGCAAGGTGATCTGATCTCTGTTCCGGAAGGTACCAAGCATTGGTTCGACGCAGGTGAAAAGGATCCATTTGTGAAAGCGATCCGAATTTTTATCGATATGAGTGGCTGGGTACCACACTATACTGGATCACAATTAGAACAAAACTTTAGTGATTTTCGTATCCCTGTTTGAATCAAATATTGATCGTCACACCGACATTGATACCCCACATTTGGAGCGCTGATCTGAATACTTGTACATATTTTTTCTCCCAAACCTGTGGATGGCTGATGTTCACATAGTTCACTGCCGTATTGGCATCATCAGGTAGCTGTGAAGGGTCGAGGAGCTTATCGGCATCTCCGTAAGAAAATTCTTTGAACCCACGCAAGAAGGACCCTGAGATCAACAATCGGTAGGTGTTCTTTTCTGAGTCTGGTTTGAAAAGTCGTTGAATGGAAATTTCAGTACCAATTTCCGCTCCGAATGCCCATCCGGTCGATTTCAGTGGTGTTCTCCACACATCTTCACTGCCATCATCGTTCTGATCACTCCAATCGGATACTCCATCATAATAGGTTATCGACGTTTTGGATCGCATACGCAAGAATCCGATCTGGGGTGTAGCAAAACCCCTGATCGCTCTGAAATCTCCTCCGAGCATGAATTTGGGTCCAAGCAGGTATTTCTGGTATCCGCTCTTATAGGTTACATCAGCTGAATATAGCCAGCCGTTGAGTTCAAAGTTGTGTTCCCCAAAGAAATCCCGACCGTAATTTCCCCAAGCCGCCTTGAATTCGATCAGAAATGGAGATCCAAAATAAGGTCGTTGTGCAAGGGAGAACCCGATGAGACCTGTTGTTGACATTTCCGGCATAACAGATGCAAAAGGTGCATCTACATTCAGGAAAAATCCAAGTTGTGTTCCAAGTTTTGAATCGTCACCTTCCGCAAGGTTCATTTGTCCGTTTCCAATAAAACTCATCATCGAAATGAAGAGGAAGAGCAGCTTTTCTTTTTTCATACAAATCAAAAATTTACAAAATTGCGAAAGATGTTTCAGAAAATCGAAACAGAGCTTATCTAATCCGTAATTAATTCTGTGCTTTCTTTTGGATATCTTTGCACATGCGAATTTCTGGTGTCAAATATATTCTGACGGATATTGAAGGAACAACTACCTCGGTGAAATTCGTGTACGAAATTCTGTTCCCGTACTTTCGTGAACATATCGGTGAACTTAGAGCCATGACCTCAGATGTTACGGTTCAACAGGCTTTCAAACAGACTGTTGAACTTGCCGCTTCACTGCAAAACAAAAGACTCCATGCCGTGGATGACATCATCAATACGCTGTATAGGTGGAGTGAAGAGGACAGAAAACTCACCCCATTGAAAACGCTCCAGGGGATTTTGTGGAAGAGAGGATATCAAACAGGTCAGATCAAGGGTCATGTGTACCCTGACGTTGCACCTTCATTGAAGAAATGGAGTGAGAATGGATTTGAATTGGGCGTGTTTTCCTCCGGATCGGTCGCTGCGCAGCAATTGATATTCGGGTACAGTGAGGCTGGTGATCTGACACCCTATTTTAGTCATTACTTCGATACCAACACCGGAGGAAAACGCGAGCGGGAAACCTATCCGAAAATCGCTGCAGAACTCGGTTTGGGTGCTGGAGAGATCCTCTTTCTGTCTGACATTGTGGAAGAGCTCGAAGCTGCGGAGCACTGCGGAATGCAAACCGTTCAGCTGGTACGTCCCGGAACGAAACCGGGCTGGCCAAGAACTGTCTCTGATTTTTCTGAGCTGGAAATCAATTGATAAAATAAGCTGTTTATCTGCAACGAAATTTAATGAAATATGTCAAAATTCAGAACCATCTGGACAACAGATGATCGCTATGTGGAGGTGATCGATCAGCGTAAGCTGCCGCACGAATTCGTTACGGTTCGACTCGAAACCCATGATGAAGCGGAAGCTGCGATTAAAGACATGACCGTACGTGGGGCTCCGCTGATCGGAGCTACTGCAGCTTTTGGAATTTATCTCGCAGTACGTGAAATGATTGAAGATGAACTTGATGGATCCTTTCTGGAT
>JBKCAB010000022.1:0-2893 GCA_046307935.1 Bacteroidota bacterium
GAATGGTTCGATGCAGGTAAATATCCACAGATCACCTACACTTCAACAAAGATCGAAAAGTCCGGAGATGATTTTAATGTCTACGGTACGCTTAAAATGAAAGGTGTATCCAAGGAAAAAAAGGTTCCTATGAAGGTGTCCGGAAGTGGAAAAGAGCTCACATTCTCAGGAAGTTTTTCAGTGAACAGACTTGATTACAAAGTAGGCAAGAAGAGTGATGTTGTGCCAGACGTTATGAATATCACCTATTCTATTCCTGTCTCTCAAAATTGATGGCTATGTTCAAACGATTCTTACTGATGGGCATCACTACAGCTGTATTATCATCGGCTGGAGCGATCGCATACGGAACCTTTTACAACAAGAATCTTTTTGATTTTTCCCCAGCTGTCGGACCAATAATGATCGCAGCAACTTGTACCTTCGTTAGTATACTGGCGGCATGTGCAGCTTGGATTTCAGAGCAGACGCCCGGAAACTGGGGTGAATTCGTTTTTACGACACTGTTCTGTGCGGGTTCTATGGCGTCTGTGCTTGGACCTATCAATTACGAGTTTCCACCTGCACTTTTAGCGGAGCTTCACGAATCAAATTTTGAGGGGGTAGAGTCATTTTTCCCTGTTTATGCCATCCCGATGCACTTTTTTCCGGTTCTAGTTTGGGTATCCCTCAAACCTTTATTCTTCTCTAAGCGTTAAAGGAAATATGAAAAGGTCATTCGTTTGGTTTATGGCGTTGAGTGCAGTTTATCTGATGCAAACATCGTGTACAAAAGAGAAAGCAGGTCAGCAGGTTGATCCAAATTGCATAGATACCGTCAGTTTCTCCCAAACAATTCTACCTCTGATGCAAACGAATTGCACAGGTTGTCATGGGTCAGGAAATACGACGGGCTATACGATCACCAATCATACGAATATTTCATCACAAGCAAATGCCATATTGAACGCCATGCGCGGTCAAGGTGGATTTCAGCAAATGCCAGATGGTCTTCCGGCACTTCCTGATTCAATGATAAAAAAGTTCGAATGTTGGGTCGGACAGGGTAAACAAAACAATTAAAAAAGTAACTACTATGAAAAAAAATTACGTTTTAATCGGAGTGACGCTGGTTGCCATCACTGCACTTTCATTCAGAAGTACATCGGAATTGAATATTGGTAATTTCAATAAAAAGGAATTTATGGCGTCTCACCTGAGTACCTCTTCAGGACCGAATGGTCGGACTGGAGCTCCCGGTGAATCGAATTGTACAGCTTGCCATTCGGGAACTGTACAGGACGGATCAGCTGAGAACACCTTTTTGGTATTAGCCGGCGCTAATCAGATTACGGATTACACTCCCGGCGCAACCTACACCATTTCTCTTGCCATGAATTCCAATCCTGCGAAACGCGGGTTTTCTGCTACTGCACTGGATGCATCCAACAACATGGCTGGTGACTTTGCTGCTCAGGCACTTGCTGGAACACAGGTCTCAACCCAAACAGGCAGGGAATATGCGACACATACCGCTGCGAGCACACTAGCGACGAATAATGCTTTCTGGGCATGGTCGTGGACTGCTCCTGCTACCAATGTTGGTCCTGTTACGTTCTACGTTGCCACGAATGCAACTAACAACAATGGACAATCTACTGGGGATATTATTTACTTATCCGAGCATGTAATCGGCAGCACTGCAGGCATTGATGATAATAAAGTAAGTTCTTCACTAGTGATTGGCTACAACACAGAAGATCACAAGGTACTCGTAGATCTAAATTCGTCAAACCATGGGAATGTGTTTCTGAACCTTGTTGATCTTAATGGCCGCTCAGTATTCACTTCAGAACTAGGATACAAAGGGGAAGCAAGTTTAGCGACTTCTGTGAAACTACCTACTGATATGCGAAACGGTTTATATGTTGCGAATGTATTTGTGAACAACCGATCAGTTTCACAAAAAGTAATGGTTCAGCGTTGATTTACGAACAGTTTTTTTGATAATGGGTCGCGAATGCGGCCCTTTTTTATTCCAGTCTGTGTTGGACCAGTGCATTCACTTTTTGAAAGAACTGTGCAGGTAGGTAGGTTCTCCACTCGATATCCTCTAACTCTCCCCCCATGACGAAATAATGATCAATGTTGATCCGCTCGAATTCACGGATCACATGGTCATGAAAATTGATCAGCGCTATCCATCCCTCCTCGACATCTTCGAACCACTCCTCGTAATAGCTGTCATCGGAAAAATGGAAGTTCAGCACATTCTCACCGATCAGTATGAACTTGTTTATACCCTCTGCCATGACAGGTTCGATGATGTCCCGCTTAAAGGTCATTATGTCGTTTTCAATGGCATCGTTCCATTCACCGATCATCTCTATGATGGCATATCCCTGATCATAATCGACAAAAAGTATTTTAATGAACAAAGTTGATGAACCGATGTGATCCCACTGCGGATGAATATAGAAGTTGTAGATGGTATTCGTAAATTCGAATTCGCTGTATTCCCTTTCATAGAAAGGAGATTGTGGATCATCAGCCGCCACATAGTACATTCTCCAGTTATAAAAAGGTTCAATAAAATGCATACTGCAAAAATAAACTCAAAACACAGCGAATGCACGAGAATTCGGAACGTAATTTGTATAAATTTGATTTACAAAAAATTGATCCATGAAAAAGTTCCTTTTCTTATTGCCTTTATTTTCTTTGTTGGTATCCTGCGGTAAAAATGATGACCGCCCGATGAAGGAGTATATATCAGCTTTTCTTAACGAAAATAATGCCGTTGCAGCTTTCGGTAAAGCAGATCTCGATGGGATCCTCGAAAAGGCAGAATACAAAAATATTCCAAAACTTGGCTTGATCCTGAAAAAAGAGATTGAAGGGATGGAGCAGGAGT
>JBKCAB010000023.1:0-472 GCA_046307935.1 Bacteroidota bacterium
GCCCCCACGTTGCCAAGCTTGTCTAAAGCCAAAAAGCAACATTGCAAATTCGATAGGTCCTTGTGCTTGGATATGATCCTATCCACAGCTGCCTTGCATGCCTCCATAGGAGAGTAACCTTGGCGCATCAGTTCAACAACAGTGTGACTTCCAGCAATACGGATGATCGCTTCTCCTAATCCCGTGGCACAAGCAGCTCCCACCTCATTATCAACGAAAAGTCCTGCACCAATGATCGGTGAGTCACCTACCCGACCATGCATTTTATAGGCCCATCCACTCGTGGTACAAGCGCCGCTCAGATTACCGTTCGCATCCAACGCAAGCATCCCAATCGTATCGTGATTCTCATGATTGATCTCCGGTCGTGTGTGAGCTTAGGCAGGGTCTTTCCTCCACTTTTTAAAGTCCTTGCTGTCTTCTGGAATCGGGGGCTTAATTCTTTAAAAACCCAGATACATAGCAAAATTTT
>JBKCAB010000024.1:0-1408 GCA_046307935.1 Bacteroidota bacterium
CAAAAAAATGGGGTAGGCCAGACCGAAGAAAGGAAGAAGTTTGAACGTGTTGGGATGAATATAGGGGGCAATGTAAGCCAGAAGTAACGCCCCCAAACAAATGAAGGTCAGTACTTTTAGAAAAGTGGAAAAACGTATTATTTTTTTTAATTGCTCCTTCACTTTTTACTTTGTTGAAAGAGGAACTCCTTTTCTGCCTTTGTTAGCGACTCATAACCGGATTTGGAGATCTTGTCCAGAATGGCATCGGTTTTCGCCTGACGCTGCTTAGCATCAACGTTGTATTGCTCGTCTGTTTTGTACTGTACGTTTTTTCCACCTTTCTTTACTTTCATACGGGAACTTCTGGTGAATAACCCAGTAAAAAACCTTTGAAGGTATTCGCCTGCTTTTTGACTTAATGCGATGATGTTGTTGGAACGGTAAATTCCGTTGATCGACCACATACCCAGAATAGCCCCACCGAGGTGCGCAAAATGTGCTGTTCCATCTGGAATACTCAAGGAGATAATGTCGTAAATTATGAAGAGACCGGCCAGTATGATCAAGCGCACATTCAAGACACCAAACAGCGCAACAGTAAGGTTCGGCCGATAAAAAGCCAACGCAGTGAAGATCGCCATGATCGAACCGGAAGCACCTACGATGACTGTTGAGCTTCCCTGAAGCGCAGGGAAAAGAGCATGTGCCAACAGCTCAAGCATTCCTCCGAAAACCCCGCCTAGCAAGTAGGTGTGGAAAAGCCTTCTTCCATCAAAGATCTCTTCGAACATCTTTCCGGCGGAGTATAGAAAGAGCATGTTGAATAAAAAGTGCAAGAAGGTGAAGTGAGAAAAGATACTTGTAAAAAGTCCCCACGGTTGAAAAATGAACTCACTGAGCTTACTTTGCAATGAGAAAATGGAGTGGGTTCCATTGTATAGAAAGGCCCCTACATCACCTCTGATTAACTCCGCAAAAACAAGCAGGATCTGGATCAAGAGGAAAATGAACGCGTTGAGCATTAACAAACGTATGGTCATACCACCGTAACGGTATTGGTATTTCAGATCATCCAGAAATGTGCGTTCTGTTTGCATGTCAGTAGAAATTGCTTCGGTCTTTTTTACGCCAGATGAGTACCAGAATACCACCGGCAATTGCTCCTCCAATGTGAGCGAGGTGTGCAACCGGATCATTTACATTATTCTGAAATGCTGCATACACTTCGAACAGTAGATAGGCGCCCACCAAATATTTAGCTTTAACAGGAAACAGGAAATAGATCAGGAACTCCGTATTCGGAAACAAGATCGCAAAAGCAGCCATTACGCCAAAAACAGCGCCGGAAGCACCAACCATAGGAGTGAATGACATCTCGACATATTTCCGATAGTCGGGGTTTGTTTGAAAGAGTGTTTCAATGTAC
>JBKCAB010000025.1:0-319 GCA_046307935.1 Bacteroidota bacterium
ATCACAGGTATCAACCTTTCCGGATCTGAGGCATTCTACAACAATTCACAGGCGAACGGAGGTACAGTGATCACCGGGCCTATCACATCGTCACAGACAGTATGGATCTATGATGCACAAGGCAGTTGCTCGGATGAGGAGTCCTTCGTTGTTACGGTCGGTGTTACACCAGCGATAAACGATCCGGGAGCACAGACGGCATGTGATGCATATGCACTTCCGGCAATTACGGGAACGAACATTACGCCTACTGCGAACTACTACACGAACCCGCCATCACAGGGAGGGAACCTTTTGACTGGACCAATCACTTCTACGC
>JBKCAB010000026.1:0-3269 GCA_046307935.1 Bacteroidota bacterium
CAGGAGATACCAATAGCCTGTCGATGACAATTTCGATGTCGTGAATCCGATAACGGTCGAGTTTCATCCCCCTTTCGATATCCCTAAGTTCACCATCAACACTCACTTTAGTAAAACCCATTTTAAGGATCTGTTCGAAGAGCTCCCGATAGTGGCCTTTGCGACCTTTGATCTTTGGAGCAAGAAAGACAACTTTTCTGTCTGCGTATCGATCAATGATCAGTTTTACGATCTGTTCATCGGAGTATTTCACCATCTTTTCTCCCGTTTCATAAGAATAGGCTGTACCTACCCTTGCAAAAAGAAGCCGCAGAAAGTCATATACTTCAGTTATTGTTCCAACAGTAGACCGCGGCGATCTTGAAACTGTTTTCTGTTCGATCGAAATGACAGGTGATAAGCCATCGATCTTATCCACATCCGGTCTTTCGAGGCCGCCCAGGAATTGACGGGCATAGGAGGAAAATGTCTCAATGTATCTTCGTTGCCCTTCGGCAAAAATAGTATCGAAAGCAAGTGAGGATTTACCACTCCCACTCAAACCGGTGAATACGATCAATTGATTGCGAGGTATGCGCAGATCGATATTTTTTAGATTGTGTTCTCGCGCGCCGTAAATCTCGATATATCCGTCCTCATCGGTCATACTCCATAAACAATAAGTAATCGCAAGTGTTTGAATCGAGCAATTGGAAATCGAAAATACTCAATTCAGCGATTTAATCCTTTTTCGGTTCAGGGTATTTAATCGTAACTCTGAAAAGGTTTGCAAAAACAACTAAAAAGTAAATTGCAGCCAGCGCTACAGGGAGCAGTACCCCCTTCCACACCATGTCGATCATGAAGATTCCCAGCAAAGTTGAAAATATAGATATTAACGTAAACACATACCAAACCTGTTTATCCTTTAATCCGGCATATACGAGGTGATGCGTGGTGTGATCCTTTCCTCCGACCATCGGTGAACGACCGCGTCTCATTCGATTGATTACCACTGTGAGTGTATCCGCAGCAGCCGGTGTGAAGACAACCAAAGTTACCAAGAACCCGGACCATGAAGGTTGCTCTATTCTCGAACCCACATTCCACAGGAATTTGATCGCGAAAAAGGAAACAACTAACCCGATGAACTGGCTACCGGCATCTCCCATAAAAATCTTGGAAGGAAAGATATTGAATCTCAAAAAACCGATCAAAGCTCCGATTATCGCCATGATTATCAATGCCCAAATATCGGTTTGAGTTCCACTCAGCGAACCTCTACTGAACATACATGTCAAAAGCAGGAAACAGACAGTAGTACCGGCAATCCCGTCCATATTATCAAGCATGTTCAGAGAGTTCATGACCGCAACGACCCAAAGGACCGTTATAATTTGGTCGGGTATTGTCTGATGAAAAAGATCGATGACTGTACCTGTCGAGATGAGAAAAACACCGCAAGTGATTTGTACGAAAAGCTTGAAATATGGTCGGGTATTGTACGCGTCATCGGCAAGTCCCATGAGAAATGCCAGACAACTCGCTCCGAATAGGCCTGTAAATTCAATACCATAAATTTCATTGTGGAAGATATTTACCTGATCAAGCAACATGATCACAGCGAAGGTAGCAAACACAAAGACGGCGAAAAAACTCACACCGCCCAATGAAGGCTTTGATTGATTACTCCATCGAATGACCACATCATTCTTATTGCGTATTCCCAATGATTGAGAGAAGCGCAGCAACAGCTCGTTGCACAACAAGGAAAGAAGTAGACCGCCAATTAAAAATATCCAGATCATTTTAAAGTGCCTATTACTTGAACGGTGAAGAAAATTGACTGAAATTCAAACCATTATTGTCTTTGCCAGAGATGATCGGATGTTGAATGCTCCAGTTTATACTGAGTTCTTGATCGTTCCACAAGATGCAACCTTCATGCTGCGGAGCATAATAGTCGGTACACTTATACTGAAAGACCGTATTGTCCTCCAGTGCCACAAAACCGTGTGCGAAGCCCTCCGGAATCCAGAGTTGCAACCTATTCGCGCTTGAAAGTTCTATTGAAAAATAGTGCCCATACGTTGGAGATCCCGAACGAATATCTACGGCAACATCAAGCACGCTCCCCTCGATCACACGCACAAGCTTACCCTGGGCATATGGTGGATATTGAAAGTGAAGTCCTCTCAGAACTCCCCGTAACGATGATGACTCATTATCCTGAACAAACCTGACTTCCTTTCCAATTGCCTGATTGAAACGCTCCTGATGAAATGACTCAAAAAAATAGCCGCGCGAATCAACAAACACTTTTGGTTCGATGATAAATAGACCTTTCAGTTCAGATTCGACGAAATTCATTTACCGCGGCGAATTAAACGGAGGAATGTATTTTTGATACGCATGGCCAATCTTTCTCTCAATGATGGATTCAAGCCCTCGTAATAACCATAGCCATACCCATAATGACCATACCCATAACTGGAAAAACGCGTTACGCGCAATCCATTCAGTATCACATTTAGACGCTCCAATTTCTGCATTTCAAAAAGTTCACGTAGTCGATGTGCGAAAACACGCTTCGAATAATGTGATTTGAACACATAAATGGGAATATCGGCCTCTGTAAGATTTTTTATACCATCAGATACTAATCCGATAGGCGGATTGTCGATAACGATCACCTGGTAGGATCGTTTGAGCTCCTCAACAAGCTTTACAAAATTATCACTCAACAATAATTCTGAGGGGTTTGGCGGAACCGGACCGGCAGTAATGAAATCTAAATTTTCTAGAGTGGAATGCTGTATGCAATCTTCAAGTTCATACTGACCAACGATCAGGCCACTCATGCCCTTCGTATTATCCGCATTCAATCCGAGATGAATCTTGGGCTTACGCAGGTCAAGATCGAGGAGGATAGTTCGTTTTCCCGAAAGTGCAATGATCCCGGCAAGGTTCAATGCAACGAATGTCTTTCCCTCACCGGAAACAGAGGATGAGATCGCAATAGTCTTGTAGTTCGGATTAATGTAACTGAGGTTGGTACGGATCTTTCTAAGTGACTCTGCCATCATCGACTTTGGTGATTCTCCCACAACGAGTTGGGAAAATTCCATTTCGGACTTGTGCATTGGAACACCTCCAAGAATTGTGGCTTTATCCGGCAAAAGACGCTGCAGATCGTCGATCATGTTGATCTCGTTGAAGGTCAGATAACGGAAGAACATAATGGCCAATCCGAGAACCAGACCAAACATAATGAATGTTGTGTAGATCAG
>JBKCAB010000027.1:0-13137 GCA_046307935.1 Bacteroidota bacterium
GGAACGATCATTTGTTTGCCGGTATTCAATATTTTCGGTTTTCTGAACGTCAAACGGGAGCTACCTGACGGCCGTGATCTGAACAGAAGCTTTCCGGGAAGTGAATCCGGTTCCTTGGCCTCGCAGTTTGCCTATCACTTCATGAAAGAGATCGCTCCGCACGTCGATTATGTTATTGATTTCCATACCGGCTCCGCACAGCGGAACAATTACCCTCAGATCCGCTGTGTGATGGAAGATGCGCAGAGTTTGGAGCTTGCCCGTATATTCAATCCGCCTTTCATTTTACATTCCAACTACATTTCTAAGACCATCAGGGAATCCATAAATAAGATCGACAAGAAAATGTTGCTTTTTGAAGGAGGCAAGACGAACAGTATTGAAGAGTTGGTAGTTGAAGAAGGTTTGAACGGTGTAAAACGGCTACTTTCGCACCTCGGTATGCGCTCCTTCAAGATTGATATTTCCAAAGATAGAACTCCAGTGTTGCTCACTGACAGCAAGTGGATGCGCTCACCGAACTCAGGCATGTTCCAGGCTCTTGTGAAGAACGGTGCTAAGGTTGAACGCGGAGAGGTCATTGGTATCGTGACCGATCCATATGGAAAGATCGAAAGAAAAGTAAAGTCAAGTACCTCCGGTTACATTATTTGTCTGAACGAATCACCGGTGGTCTATAAAGGTGACGCCATTTTTCACATTGGGCGTGAGCTACCCGCTTAACATGCCTTCTTTTTCTACATTTGTTCCATCAAAATATACAGTATGTCCGTTCATAAAGAGGTAAAGAAGGTGACCACGCACACGCTCCAGGAAATGAAGAACTCCGGGGAAAAGATCTCCATGCTCACCGGATACGATTATTCCATGGCCAGGATCATAGATGAGGCTGGTATCGATGTCATTCTCGTAGGAGATTCCGCATCGAATGTGATGGCTGGACATGAAACCACACTGCCGATCACATTGGATCAAATGATCTACCACGCATCATCGGTAGTAAGAGCCATTGACCGAGCGCTTGTCGTGGTCGATATGCCTTTTGGATCCTATCAAGGGAATTCCAAAGAGGCTTTGTCGAGTGCGATCCGGATCATGAAAGAATCGGGCGGACATGCTGTGAAAATGGAGGGCGGACGAGAGATCCTGGAATCGATCAAACGAATTTTAACTGCAGGTATACCTGTTATGGGGCATCTTGGACTGACCCCACAATCGATCTACAAATTTGGGACTTATGTCGTTCGTGCGAAAGAGGATGAGGAGGCTCACCGATTGATCGAAGATGCACTGGCACTTGAAGAAGCCGGCTGTTTTGCGATCGTGCTGGAAAAGATTCCTGCAAAACTTGCAGCAGAGGTGGCTTCGCGTGTGCAGATTCCCATTATTGGGATCGGAGCCGGGAATGGAGTGGATGGACAGGTGCTTGTTGTACATGATATGCTCGGCATCAATAATGAGTTCAATCCGCGTTTTCTGAGGAAATACAACAATCTGCATGATCAGATGCTGCGATCCTTTCGGGAATATATGAAAGATGTGAAGTCGGGAGATTTCCCGAACGACAAAGAACAGTACTGAGCTGAAAGCTATTTCGCGGCGGAACCAATCATTGTAAATTGACTAAAAAAGCATTGCACATACTGTATGAAGACAATCATGTGATCGTCATCAATAAAGCTGCTTCCGATATTGTCCAGGGAGATAAAACGGGAGACGAGACGCTTCCTGATCGCATCAAAGTGTACCTGAAAGAAAAGTATTCGAAGCCGGGAAATGTATTCTGTGGTGTTGTTCATCGTTTGGACCGGCCAACCAGTGGTGTGGTGGTCTTTGCCAAAACCAGCAAGGCATTAGAGCGACTGAACGCGCAGTTTCGGGATAAAGAAACAAATAAGCTCTACTGGGCAATTGTTGAAAAAATGCCGGATAATCCAGCGGGAACCTTGATCCATACACTTAAAAAGAACGAGAAACAGAACAAGTCCTACGTTGTTGATGAAGGTGTATCAGGTGCCAAGAAAGCGATATTACATTACCAACTTATTGGGTCTTCGGATCATTATCATTTGCTCGAAATAAAGCTGGAAACGGGTCGACATCACCAGATCCGCTGTCAGCTTGCTACGTTTGGATGTCCGATCAAAGGCGATGTGAAATATGGAGCCAAGCGATCAAACAAAGACGGCTCAGTTTGTCTCCATGCGCGTGAACTCAGCTTCATTCATCCCACAACAAAAGAGTCGCTAACCATTACTGCGCCTGTTCCCAATGATGAATTGTGGCTTTACTTTGAAAAGAAGGTCTGAAGGGTGGAATGTGACTAAGGATACATTGCCTGGAACTGTTAAGTTCTATTTTTGCAGCAAATCGACGAGGGAATGATTGATTTCATATCAAAATATAAATGGACATTGATCGGTTTACTGATCGGAGCGGTTGCAGGATACGTGTATTACGTATTCTTCGGTTGTGCTTCGGGCTGTGCGATCAAATCAAGTCCTGTGAACATGACGGTCTATGGCCTTTTAATGGGAGGTTTACTTTTTAATATGATCGACGCTCGTGTTCAAGACAAAAAATGAAGTTTATGGAAAGTAAAGAATACACAGTAGTTGATGTGCGCACCAGAGCAGAGTTCATGGGAGGACATGTTCCTGGATCCATCAATATACCGCTTCAGGAGATCCTCGAGCACGAAGTCGAATTGAATGCCATGCAAAAGCCGATCATCTTTTGTTGCGCGAGTGGGAACAGGAGTGGTCAGGCATCGGCCTATTTTAAAGCCAAAGGAATGCATTGCGAGAATGGTGGATCATGGATGGATGTTAATTTTAAGATCAATGCGTTATGAGTTTTTTGAAAAAACTGTTTGGAGGTTCTTCTCCTGACCTGAAGGAATTGGTCAACAATGGTGCGCAGATCATCGATGTCAGAACTCCTGCTGAATTTCAGAGTGGACATATAAAAGGGTCGGTGAACATACCTCTACAAGTGCTGGAGAAGAATTTGAACAAGATCAACAAGGATCTTCCGGTGATCACATGTTGTGCATCCGGAATGCGCAGTGGTTCTGCGAAATCCATACTAAGTTCAAAGGGCTACGCGGTGTACAACGGAGGTGGATGGTCATCCTTACAATCAAAGCTGAAATAGCGACATTCCTTGGAAAAAAATCCGCTTTTCAAGACTGGGTATTTCCATTTTTCTGCTTAATCGTTAAATTTGAGTGCTGATCGGGCGCTGAAGGGAAGGTCATTTTGTTTCAGGTCTGAAAAGCGTAAGACCACACAAAGCGAATGAAGCAGCAGGTATTATGTTTATTTCACGGCTTACTGATCGCGCTTTCGGTGTTTGGTCAGTCTTCTGCGCAGCAGCGAACAGCCATCAAACCACCTGTCCCCAATACCTACGCTTTAATCGTTGGCGTCTCTCAATATCAGTATCCTGATCAATATAAACCATTGGAATACGCTGATCGGGATGGGCGTGAATTCTACAATTACTTAGTTAAGAGCAACCGTACTGCTATCAAATCAGAAAATATAGATACGATTTTCAATGAGCAAGCTACATCCTCAGCAATACTGCTCAAGCTGATCGAATTTAAAGAGAAGCTCAAAGAGGGGGATCTCTTCTATTTTTATTTCTCGGGACACGGTGACGCGATCGATTCAGAGCTTGCTTATCTCTTGGCATACGATGCTCCACCCGGAAGAGGAGGAAAAGAAAAGAATCATTATCTGATAGGAAGTGGTGTATTGGAAATCTACAAGATCAAACAGATCTTTCGCAGAATTACCGAAAAAAACGTTCGAATTGTTTTTATCAGCGATGCATGCCGAACCAATGAACTTGCCGGTGGCGAAGAAGGGAAACAGTCATTCTACCGTAAAGTGATGGATGAAGATGCCGTTGAGATCCGATTTACATCGTGTTCTGCTAATCAGAAATCCTACGAGGGGCCTCAGTGGGGTGGAGGAAGAGGTCTTTTTTCCTATCATTTCATCAACGGTCTTGTCGGTTTGGCTGATTCGGATAATGACGGTAAAGTGACGGTAAAGGAGATCGACCGGTATGTCACTGATAATGTTGAATCTGATTCCAGGGATCAGGAATATCAGCTTCCGCAGCAAAGTCCGGAGTTGGGTTGTGCTCTTCAGTATTGCGATTATCAAGTGTTGAATTATGTGGATCCGGCCCAAAAGACGATGCTGCTGCAACGACTCGAACAGACTGAACAAGAAAGTAGTCTGCTGGCAGCCAAAGGAAAAGGTGTTGATTTACATGCCATTATACACGGTACGAGCAACCAGGAGCGCTACGCTGAATTCATTTCACTGATGAAAAAAGGCTCACTTACCGGACCGAACAGTGCTTATTCAGTTTACCAGGTAATGATCAACGATCCCGGCACGACTGATCTCGTGAAATCAGAGCTTAGGAAATTACTGTGTACCCATCTGAATAATTCTGCCAATGCAGTCATTTATGCATATCTTGACGGATCTCGTAAGTACAGGGATTACTCCAAAGCTTATTTTCTGAAGGCTTATGAAGAGCTGAAATTGTACACTGAACTTTCTGAGCTTTATGAATACAATAAAAAACAGATTGATGCCAATTTGCTTTTTCTCAAAGGACATAGCTATTTTGAGTCCGAAAAGACCTCAGACCTACGCACCGGACTTGCCATGATCGACAGTGCGATCGCTTTGAATCCGAGTGCTGCTTATCTATACAACATTCGCGGCAGGTACTTGTATTTTTTGAATCAGTACCGTGAATGCCTGGACGCTTTGCAAAAGGCAATTGAACTTGCTCCAAGTTGGGTTGCTCCGCTCACTAACAAAGGAACAGTGTATTCTTTTCTTGGTGATTTCGACTCATCCTTGTTCTACGTAAAGAGATCACTCGCACTCGACACGAACTACATTAGCACCTACAAATCACTCTCGACAGTTTATTGGTTGGCAGGTAAACCGGACTCAGCCTTATTTTTATTGAATAAAGCAATTGAAAAGGATCCTCTTGATCCGGAGCTGTATTACCAAAAAGCTGATTTATTGTATGTTTCAGGGAATCAAAACGAAGCGCTGGAGCTCTATCACCAGTCTATTGAAATGGATTCCACAACCTTGGAAGCATATCAGGGGGCCTTGCGTTTTCATATTGAAAATGGAATGAATCTGGATAGTTTGTCATTCTACATGACACACATGTTAACATGTGATACTTCCGGTATTTCAGCATTTCGATATATTGCGCAACTGCTTTGTGAATTCAAAGAATATGAAATGGCAAAGACATACTACAAGTCTGCCTACAACTTAGATCCTCAAAATACGCAAACTATAATTGGTTTTGGGGATGTTTACAATGCAATGGATCAAATCGATACAGCTTTTCTCTTTTACAATTACGCACGGATGTTGGATTCCAATTATGCGATCATCTACAATCGTCTGGGTAATTATTTTTACCGGGTGAATGATGTGTCTTCTGCTATTTCGAACTATCGTAAGGCAAATGAGATCGATCCATGGAATTCACAATACACCAGCTCCCTTGGAATGCTTTACATGGATGTAGCGGATTATAGAACTGCAAGGCACTATCTGGAGAAACATTTGGATCAGTTTCGTATTGAATCGGATGTTTATCTCAGACTTGTACGCTGTTGTGCAGCAATGAACGAAATCGATGCTGCGCTCCAATATTTGGAAAAAGGAATAGAACTTTTCCCGCAGACCTTTGATCAGGCGCGCATGCGAAAAGATCCTTTATTGAAGGATTTAAGGAAAAATCAGCGGTACCGTGCTATCATGAAAAGAAAAGACATGAAATAAGCTTTCTTATGATTCCATGGTTTTAATCGAGGAGAAATGAATATAGTCAGGAGAATACTGGACAACGGAATCCATTCAAAACAAGATCGATACGAAAAGCGTCTCACGAGAGCGGTCAACCTATTGACCATAAATGCGATTGTGATGATCATCTTCGCAGGTTTCTTTGGGATGATCGTTCAGAAAAATGCATCATCTTTCTATATTTTCTTCTCTATTCCGTTCTTTATGACCGCCATTCTTCTCAATTGGAAAGGAAAGACTCTTGCTGCTCTCTCGGTCATCTTCCTAATAGGTGCTCTCTTGATAAGTTTGTATTCGCTTCGGTCCGGAGAAGAGTCATACACTCACATCAATTTTATTCTCAACATCATTGGAATGGCCATGCTCTTCAATGAGGGTAGGGCTCGGTTTTTTCTGGTGATGAATTTTGTTGTCACCATTGTCCTTTTTGTATTTGTTTTCATGTCATTTCAGTTGGATTGGTTTGTTGGTTTTGAGGACAAATCTATTGATGCTGTTTACCAACGCAAGTTGAATCTTTTGGTCTTTGTTGCTTGTACGATTGTTTTTTCGACGGTTGTGGTGATTACCAATTCCAGGCAAAAAAAAGCGCTTACACAAGCATTGGAGAAACACAAAGTTTTGTTGGCGGAGGTAAATCACCGGGTCAAGAACAACTTGTCAATTATCGTAAGTCTCATTAAATTGAGAAGGGAACAAATCACGGATGCAGGCACACAGCAAGTACTCACGGAGTTCTTTGACCAAGTCATGTCGATGGCACTTATCCATCAAAAAATGTATGAAGAAAAGAACATCTCTGCTATTGATGTGCCTACCTATGTAAATGACCTTCTTGGTGAAATAAAGAATTCGTATGCTATTGGAAAGAGTGTTGAATTCAGAACGGTCATTGGAGATATCAAAATGGACGTTTCTCGTGGAGTACCCTTTGGGTTGATCCTGAATGAGTTGATCACCAACTCGATGAAACACGCGTTTGAATCAGTAGCGCATCCTATTATTTTAGTCAGTATGAAAGATGTTGGTAGCGGAAAGATCGTGTTAACGTATAGCGATAACGGAGTGGGTTCCAACGTTACAGACGCTGAAACATCCGGAAAACTTGGTATGAGTCTGATCAGCTCGTTATGCGATCAGCTCGACGCTGAGTTCCGCTTCTTTAACAATAAAGGTTTCTCCTTTGAAATGACTTTCTTTGCAACATCATTAGCTGTATCCTAGATCAGAGTCCAATCCCGATCTTTTGAATACGTTCGCTTTGTCCATCACTCAATCGCAAAAGATACATCCCTGCATCAAGATGAGCTGCGTCAAAAAAGTATTTTCTCGGTCCTTTTACGAAAACACCCTGATGGATCGTAAGCACCGTTCTACCTGATTGATCGAGGAGTTCAAGTGAACCTTCGAAGGGAAGCTCGTTCTCAATTGGAATGCATGTCAGACCGCTCGTAGGATTCGGGAATGCCAGACCAAGCATATTCATGTTCAGTTCTTCCAACTCATTTGTTCCAAATACCAAGAAACTGAAATAACCTTCCGGCGCCGTAATAGGTCGAACTTGTGATTTTCCGCTGTTTGCTTGGGCAGATATGTAATAATAGATTCGGGTACTTACTGCCTGCGCAGGAATATTGGCCGTCCAATTGTTTCCTGATGTAAAGGTCATAGCAACTGGCGTATAATTACCTGTTAATGAGGTCTTGTAATATAAAACGGCCTGCTCGATACCGCTCTTGTGGCGAATTAACGCATTTACAACATAAGGATTCTGGTCATTTTCTGTATCCGGAAGATTTTGATGTGAGATCAGCAGCGGATCGTCAGTAGCCACCTCTTTTGTGATACAATGCAGCGCTCCTCCCTGACTGATAAGGTTGGCACTTGAGTTATCTACGTCTATCCCGATAACATTGTAACCGGGCATTGTTTCCTGGATGATCCTAAGCGCGGTGGTGTCATATTCCGTTCTGTAAGTCGGTACGATAACCGATTTATTGACGATCACATTGTTTGCGTAAGTACGGTAGCTGGCATTTGGCGCAAAGGCTCCTGATGTAGACGGTGGCATCGGTACACGCACCACTTTGAATGGTGTACCGAAAACACTCGTGTAATTATCCAAAACGTATTGCAGATTCAGCTCGATCTGCGGTCCATCTGAGTCACCTGCAGGAAATTCACCTACCAAAAGTGTTTCCTCGTTCATCAGTTTCATGTGCATGTCAATGTGGTGAATGTCATCGTAGGGAAGAGTGGTCATTTTAATGTAAGGATCGATTCCCTGGTACATGTTCATCAGGTTGCTGACCTCCTGGGAGTTTTGTCCCGAAATAGTGAAAGCAGATCCTGCGTCATTTTCATCATCTACAAGGTAGGATGAGAATCCGCGACCGAAACCGTCCGCCATGAAATTTCCACCGGTATGGACCAGGTCATATGGAGCTACATGCATGGAGTAAACGTCGATCCCCATCTTATCACCTATAGCTATCGGTGTATCGTTATCGAGCGGACGAGGTCTGTTGTAGATCCAGTCTACAAAAACCAACGAATCGACTCCTGCCAGATAGACCGAATTCGGACCGTAATCCCGCATCCAGATGCTGTTGAAGCCAGACTGGACGAATTTTACATTTTGAAGACTTCCTCCGTTGGAGGTGATATTCGTTTTGACGCTGTTCGAGTCGGAACAAACGATCCAAACTTCACATTCCTGCTGAATTGCGGCGACAAGTTGACGGTGGATAGAAGGAAATCCGGTCCAAGTGATGCAAACTGCTTGTACCTCTTCCCATTGTCCGGGCGTCCTGATCTCACTGCCAACAGGTGGTGTGGTGATCTCTTTTTCCAACAGAGAAACTTTGTAAGCAGGAATGGCCGCCTTTTCCTCTTCAGTCATCCATTTCGGCAGTAATTCCTTCTGTGCTGTCAATGTAGACGCTGCTAAGACGATAGTTAGTGTGAAGAAAATGTTTTTCATGTCCTTAGGATTTGCACCCCGAAATTATGAAAATCTTGCAATAACTGAGCATTTTTAACTCATCGGGATGACCTCAAATCGTATTTTTACAAAAGAATGATGAGATTAGGCGGAATACTTTTCCTTTATGTCCTGTCAGGATGCGTTACGGATCGTGGGAAAGATGCGACATCCTTTCATGTAGACCCCGGAGTTTCGGTGGAAATGGACCTCCCATATGCGCTCCCTGAGCCCGATGAAACATACTGTAAAGTCACAAAAAGTTATGCTGTGAAGTTCTATGAGCGGCATATCGATCAGGATCAGTTCAGTGGGACCTTTCTCGTAGCAAAGAACGGAAGGATCCTCTTTGAACGAACCTCTGGATATTATAGTGGTGAAGGCAAGCGGAAGTTAACGGCAGATGATCCAATGCATGTAGCCTCAATCACCAAAGTGGCCACAGCGGTGGAGATCCTACGCCTGTGTGAAAAGGATCTGATCGATCTGGATACTGAAGTGAGGAGATACCTGAAACCTTTTCCTTATGAGAAAGTAACGGTCAGGATGCTTTTGAACCACCGAAGCGGGCTCCCGGATTATGTGCGATTTTCCGAGAGCATATGGGATCAAAAGATCCTTATGAAGAACAAAGACATTCTGCATCTTCTCGATAAACATAAGTTCCCATTGCTCTTTAGTCCGGGAAGTAGCTACAAATACTCCAACACTAATTTTGCCCTTTTAGCACTGATCGCAGAGAAAGTGACGGGAAAGTACTTTCCTGATCTAATGAAGGAGGATATTTTTCAGCCGCTGGGAATGGACAATACATTCATTATGGATCACAAACGAGACACGAATAGGGTTTGTCAGTCCTACGATACACTCTCCAGGAGGGTTTCCTTCAACTACCTGGATGCAACTTACGGAGATAAGAACATGTATACCACGGCAAGGGATCTGGTGAAGTTGGACGTCGCGCTTTATTCTGAACATTTTTTGGGTGATTCTCTGAAAAGGCAAATGTTCAGGGGGTACAGTTCAAAAAATGGGAAAAACGTGAACTATGGGCTCGGTGTGCGAATACATGACCACCTGAATAAACCACCTTTGTATTACCACACCGGTTGGTGGCATGGGAGCACAGGATGTTATGCCATGTTCCGCTACGATACCCTCTGCGTGATAGCTATTGCCAACAAGTACACAGATTCAGTATACACAGTACGTGACCTTCAAACGCATTCCGGGAAAAATCCATTCCGCTTTCGGCTGGAGTGAGTTAAGGACTATTTTTAGACTATTTTTCATACAAGATGAACATTTTACGGATACTTCTTACCGGCTTTTCCCTTTCATTTTGGGTATTGCAAGCTCAACAGTTCTGCGCAACCGATGAAATACATCAGGCTTTGTTTCTTGCAAGACCTGACCTCTGGCAAAATATTCATGCTGCCCATTTTCAGTTGGACAAATCAACGAACGCATTTTTACAGTCCTCCGGAGCCAAAGGATCCGGACCCTACATTATTCCTGTCGTTTTCCATGTTATTCACAACGGAGGCCCTGAGAACATTGAAGATTCGCAGATACATGATGCTATTCGACAGGTAAATAGACAGCTGCGCAAGCTGAATACAGATACAACTGAGATCGTGGATGCCTTCAAACAGCTCGCAGCGGATTGTAACATTGAAATTCGACTGGCTCAGCGCGATCCGCAGGGGAATTGCACCAGCGGGATTACAAGAACCGTATCTCCGCTGACAGCGATCGGTGACCATCAGGTAAAGAGCCTAATTCAGTGGCCGCCCGAAAAATACCTCAATGTGTATGTATGTGCTCAGGCTGCAGGGCTTGCAGGTCACGCTCTTCTTCCTGCTGCGGCAGATGCTATTCCCGAGTGGGATGGGATCGTCATGCAACACAGCTATGTAGGCACGATTGGTACTTCCGATTATTTTAGGCGAACCGTTCTGACCCATGAGATCGGGCATTATCTGAACTTGCAGCACATCTGGGGAGGAAATAACGTTCCCGGATATCCCTATTTACCCGTGGCTGATCCCGGAAACTGTGCATTCGACGATGACGTTTCGGATACCCCACTTACGATCGGATGGCAGTCGTGTGTGTTGGGCGGTCAATCATGCGGTAGCTTAGATAACGTGCAGAATTACATGGATTATGCGTATTGTGCCCGAATGTTCACTCATGGTCAGCGCGATAGAATACAAGCCTGTTTAAATTCACCAATTGCGGGAAGAAATAATTTATGGAGTAATACAAATCTTGTGGCAACGGGTACTGATGGCAGTCTGAATCTCTGTGCTGCAAAGTTCGAACTCGATAAACGCATTGTTTGTGTCGGTGATACGGTTACCTTGCGCGATGTTTCCTATCATGGTGTAGAATCCCGACTTTGGGAGGTCATGGGAGGAACATTATCATCCAACACAGACTCGATCATTTGGGTGACTTTCGCCGCTCCAGGTGCCTATGACGTCCAGCTCACGGTCTATTCAGGGACTGAAATTGCTGAAGGGATAGCTGAGGGAGTCATTGAAGTGCTTCCGCCACCGGGTGATGTTGCAGGTTTCTATGAATCCTTTGAGAGTCAGGAGGTTTTTAACAGCCGTTGGAAAATTGCTCCGAATGAATTGGGAACAAATTGGGACATCTTTTCAACAACCGGATATCAAAGTGAACAGAGTGTCTCCGTGCAGAATCACCAAACATCCTACACGGGAAATTTCGAGCTTTTGAGTCACCCTATCGACGTCAGTATGCTCGACGCTTTGTTGTTGACTTTTGATTATGCCTATGCACGCAAACAGAACGGAGCTTCCGAGGTACTCAAGGTAGCTGTATCTACTGATTGCGGAGAAACCTGGAATGTCAGAAGGACATTTTCAGGAAACAGTGTTTTAAGCACAGTTCCGGATACTGTGCCTATGGCTTTTGTCCCTGCTGGTCTGGAAGAGTGGAGCTCGGCAGAAGTCACCAACATTACTTCTCAATATCTCACGGATCACCTCATGATCAAATTTGTCTTTGAATCGCGTTCGGGTAATAATGTCTATCTGGATAACATACGAATTGGTCATCCTGAAGCACTCGGAGCCATTGAACTTACTGAAGAGAGAATATTCGTTTCGCCAAATCCTGCAATGGATGAGCTAACGATCTATCCCGGATTACCGAACGAAGTCTACAAAATTTTTGAATCGTCGGGAAGATTGGTCAAGGAAGGTGTTTTTCAAGTGAAAAATTCAGAGAAGGTCGTGCGAATAGATGTTTCTGAACTCCGATCTGGCAGTTATATTGTTTCCTGGGAAACTACCACAGGAATGCAATTCGCCCGCTTTTTGAAGTAGTTTTATTCAGAAAAAGAACGAATAATTCATTACATTTCCATTTAAAGTCGTTAATTTTCGGCTTCAATTCAAAATAAATGAGGTTTTTAACTTTTATGATTTTATGTGTCTGTTACTATTTCGGGTTCACACAAAGCACGTTGATAGAATTCAACTACCACGATGAGTCGTACACGTTTTACAAGATCACGAAGAAAGGTGATACGATCAAGAAAAAGCAGCCTTTCAGCTATCGCAATGTTCCCGTGAAGGTAGTGGTAAAGGATCTTAACACGTATTTCTACGATGTGACCTTTGCGACGTCCTCTTACGATGAGGTACCTGTTGGAAGTGAGCAGAACGTGGAGACCTTACTTTCCGGATACTCAACCGGCCTCAATGCTTTTAACGATCTAATCGGTGAAGTGAAGGAGAATGATATTTACCAATCTGTTTTTCCAAATGGCAAATTTGCCGGCTTAAGTGGAATCATGGGTGCGTTTGGTGCCGGGGAGGATGAGGCTGCAGCTGAGCTTCGCAAATACGAGACAGAGCTCGATGAACTGACCAAAAAGTCCGATGAGCTGTATTCAGAATTCCGCAAACTCAAAGAGTCGAGCAATAAGGTGGAAAATCTTTTTGATTACATGACCTTGTGTGAATTCACAAAAGCGGAGCTCAACAAATTGCTCTACGACCCCAATTTGACCCATAATCAGATGGTGGAAAGAGCCAATATGTTGGTGAAAGAGGTCATTGGTGAAGATCCGAATCTTTCCACAATCATTGAAACGTCCAAGGTCAGGTTTAAGGCAGTGAATGAATTTAATGAACGTCACTCGGACTACGTCTCGCACAATGAGAGTATAATGAGTTCCATCGACGGTCTTTCCGGAAAGCTGAAGACCTCGGCAAGAGAAAAGCTGACTGCTTTTAAACCTGC
>JBKCAB010000028.1:0-6379 GCA_046307935.1 Bacteroidota bacterium
CTTCATAACCGACATACCCCGGAGGCGCTCCGACTAATCTAGAGATCGAGAATTTTTCCATATACTCAGACATGTCTATGCGTACGAGCGAGTCTTCAGAGTCGAACAGGTATTTAGCAAGAACCTTCGCCAACTGAGTCTTCCCTACTCCTGTAGGTCCTAAAAAGAAGAAAGAACCTATCGGCTTGTTGGGGTCTTTCAATCCGGCTCTGTTGCGTTGAATTGCTTTAACAACTTTTTGAACAGCCTCATCCTGACCAATCACCTTGCCCTTGAGCTCTTCTGCCATATTGGCCAGCTTGCCCATCTCGGACTGAGAAACCCTGGTAACAGGAATACCACACATCATGGAAACCACTTCAGCAACATGATCCTCTGTCACGACAACCCGATTGTTCTTGGAATCTTCCTCCCAACGCTTTTTAGCTGCCTCCAGCTGTTCCTGCAGCTTTCGTTCACTGTCCCGAAGCTCAGCAGCTTTTTCATACTGCTGTGATTTGATCACTTCATTCTTTTGCTCTTTCAAGTTCTCGATTTGCGCCTCAATATCCAAAATCTCCTGCGGAACATTTATATTGGTAAGGTGCACACGTGAACCAACTTCATCCAGAGCATCAATTGCCTTGTCCGGTAAATGACGATCTGTGATGTACCGTTCGGTCAACTTAACACAAGCAGATACAGCCTCAGGGGTATAACTCACTGAATGGTGATCCTCATAACGTTCCTTGATGTTGTTCAGGATCTGAATGGTTTCTTCAATGGTCGTAGGCTCAACAATGACCTTTTGGAATCGACGCTCCAATGCACCATCTTTTTCAATGTATTGTCGGTATTCATCCAGTGTTGTGGCACCGATCACCTGCATCTCTCCCCTTGCGAGCGCAGGCTTGAACATCTTGGAAGCATCGAGTGAACCACTTGCCCCACCCGCTCCGATGATCGTGTGGATCTCATCGATGAACAAAATGACATCCGGATTCTTTTCAATCTCCTGCATCACGGCTTTCATGCGCTCTTCAAATTGTCCACGGTATTTCGTTCCCGCAACAAGAGAAGCAAGATCAAGGGATATGATCCTTTTATTGAACAGTACCCTAGACACTTTTCGCTGAACGATACGCAAGGCCAAGCCTTCTGCGATCGCGCTTTTTCCAACTCCCGGTTCTCCGATCAGGATCGGATTGTTCTTTTTTCTTCTGGAGAGGATCTGACTGACCCTTTCGATCTCCTTCTCACGACCAACTATTGGGTCAAGTTTGCCAGCCTCCGCCATTTTGGTCAGGTCGCGACCGAAATTATCAAGAACCGGAGTCTTCGACTTGGGATCTACCGGTTTTCTTTGCGGGGAGAACTGTTCCCCCTCTTCTTCTTGTCCGCCCGGGAACTCAGCTCGCGGCGTTGTGTTTTCTTCTATCATTGCTTCTAATTCGTCTTTTGCGTTTTCGTATATTACTCCGTATTTGTTCAAGGTTTTACATGCCAAACTGTTTTCTTCTTTTAGAATGGATAAAAGCAAATGCTCCGTGCCAATGATCGGACTCTTATAAACTTTGGCTTCGAGGTAGGTCATTTTCAACACCTTTTCAGCCTGCTTCACCAATGGAATATTAGCCAGGTCTTGATGAATCGCAGAAACAGACCGAGTAAGTCCCTTTTCGATCTCTATTCGAATATGTCCAAGATCCAACTGGAACTCCTTCAATATCTTTATTGCCGATCCCTCACCTTCTCGGATCAGCCCGAGCAACAAATGTTCAACGCCAATGAAATCGTTACCAAGCCGCAACGCTTCTTCTTTGCTGTAACTGATGACATCCTTTACTCTAGGTGAAAATTTAGCTTCCATGACCCCGGTATTTTCAGGTTAAAATTGCACATTTAAGGCACGATTCAAAAGTAAAACGAATAATTTGTTAATAAGTACCGAAAAATCTCAATTTTCCACAGATTTTTGTTAGTAAAAATGGATCTTTCCACTCCCTCTGATCTGCTCAATATGGCTAATTTCGAAACTTGCTTTTCAACACACAAAACGTGTGCTAATAACTAACAGTTGGACAAAATGGCAGATGGAGAAAAAATAATCCAGATCAATATTGAAGATGAAATGAAGTCGGCCTACATCGATTATTCGATGTCGGTCATCGTATCACGAGCATTACCGGATGTTCGTGACGGCTTCAAACCGGTACACCGAAGAGTTTTATATGGAATGCAGGACCTTGGAGTCTTTTCGAACCGGCCCTACAAGAAATCAGCGAGGATCGTCGGAGAAGTATTGGGTAAATACCACCCGCACGGGGACAGCTCTGTCTACGATACGATGGTGCGTATGGCACAACATTGGTCCTTGCGTTATCCGCTTGTTGACGGACAAGGAAATTTCGGTTCTGTAGACGGCGACAGTCCTGCCGCCATGCGTTATACCGAAGCGCGATTGCGAAAGATCGCTGAGGAAATGCTTGATGATCTGGATAAAGAAACTGTTGACTTTGCCCCGAACTTCGATGACTCGCTGGAGGAACCGACCGTATTACCGACAAAAGTCCCCAATCTCCTTGTAAATGGTGCGGCGGGAATTGCCGTTGGTATGGCAACGAATATGGCCCCTCACAATCTTTCAGAGGTTGTAGACGGTATTGTTGCTTACATTGACAATAAGGACATCGAGGACGAAGAATTACTTCAACACGTCAAGGCACCGGATTTCCCTACCGGAGGAATAATTTACGGTTATGAAGGAGTTCGCGAAGCTTTGCTCACGGGACGTGGAAGGATCGTCATGCGTGCCAAAGCCGAGATCGAGGAATACCAAGGAAGGGAACAGATCATCGTCACAGAGATCCCTTACCAGATCAATAAAGCTGAACTCATCAAGAAAACAGCCGAACTGGTTAATGATAAAAAGATCGAGGGTATTTCTGATCTGCGCGACGAATCGGATCGAAACGGTATGCGTATCGTTTACGAGATTAAGCGCGACGCAATCGCCAATGTTGTATTGAATAAATTGTATAAATATACAGCGCTACAAACCTCTTTCTCAGTCAATAACATTTGTCTAGTTGATGGGAGACCACAACTTCTGAATTTAAAATCACTGATTTCGAATTTTGTCGATTTCAGGCACGAGGTTGTTGTCCGCAGAACCCGATATGAACTACGCAAAGCGGAAGAGCGTGCGCACATTCTGGAAGGTTTGATCATTGCGTCAGACAATATAGATGAAGTCATAGAGATCATCAAATCTTCAGCAAGTCCCGACGATGCGCGCGAAAGATTGGCAACACGCTTCGGACTCTCCGAAATCCAGACAAGAGCGATCGTTGACATGCGTCTACGTCAGTTGACCGGACTTGAGCAAGATAAATTGCGCGCTGAGTACGACGAGCTCATGAAATTGATCGCCGATCTTCAAGATATTTTAGCCAAGGAAGAACGCCGGATGGAGATCATCAAGAACGAGCTACTTGAAGTGAAAAATAAGTATGGTGATGAGCGCCGTTCGGTTATCGAGTATTCTGCAAGTGAAATGAGAATGGAGGACTTGATCGCTGACGAAGAGGTGGTCGTGACCATTTCTCACGCTGGCTACATTAAGCGTACAAACCTCAACGAATACAAGGTTCAAAACCGCGGTGGAATGGGCTCAAAGGGATCTGCTACCCGAGACAAAGACTTCCTAGAGCATCTATTTGTGGCAACAAACCACAACTACTTATTGATCTTTACCGAGAAAGGACGTTGTTTCTGGATGCGCGTGTACGAAATTCCTGAAGGGAATAAAACTTCCAAAGGACGTGCAATCCAAAACCTGATCAATATTCCTCAGGATGATAAAGTAAAAGCGTATGTGAAGGTGCAAGACCTTACGGATAAAGAATACGTAGACAACAATTTCATCATCATGTGTACACGTCAGGGAGTGATCAAAAAGACTTCCCTCGAGGCATACTCTCGACCCCGTGCAAATGGTATCAATGCCATCGGTATACGAGAAGGAGATGAATTACTCGAGGCACGACTTACAAATGGAAGCAATGAGATCGTTCTGGCAACCAGCTCAGGTCGAGCAATTCGTTTCAACGAACAAACAGTTCGTCCGATGGGTAGAAATGCTTCGGGTGTTCGTGGTGTTTCACTTAGCGGCCCTCAGGATGTCGTTGTTGGAATGATCTGCGTTGAAGATGTTTATTCCACCATACTTGTCGTTTCTGAGCGTGGTTATGGCAAGCGCACTTTCCTGAACGATCCTGAAGACAAGGAACCAGTATACCGCATCACTAATCGTGGAGGCAAAGGTGTTAAGACATTGAATATCACCGACAAAACTGGACCACTTCTTTCAATTTTGAACGTAACCGATGAAGAGGATCTGATGATCATCACGAAATCGGGCATTACGATCCGAATGCACATAGACACAATCCGCACCATGGGTAGAGCTGCTCAGGGTGTCCGCTTAATCAACCTAAAGAATAACTCTGAGATCGCGGCAATAGCAAGAGTACCGCGCAGCGATGACGAGGAAGAAGAGTTCGATGAGAACGGAAATCCGCTGGAGCCAACCGATGAAACAGACAATGGCACGGAAGTTGAAAGTCCGGACGTGGAATAATTAAATATTTTTCATCTCAACAGAAAAAACATGAAAAAACAGATCATGCGATCAACACTGATCATTGGAGGGTTGATCATCACAACAGCAACATTTGCCCAGAAAAAGAACGAAACAAGTGCTGCTGTAGAGTTTAAAAACAAATACCAGATGGCTCAGATGAGTGGCGACATGGAAACTGCCAAGAAGGCACTAATTGCTGCGAAAGGCTACATCGATCTTGCTGCTGATCATCCTGAAACCAAAGAGAGTCCAAAAACGCTTTATTACAAAGGAGAGATCTACGCAAATTTTCTGATCATTGGTATGCAGTCACAAGACACTTCCTTTTTGAAGATGGCCGGGGAAGACGCGCTTGAAGTTGCCATCGCTGCGTATAAAAAAGGATTTGATATAAGCGATAAATTTGACGGCGAGATCAAAGAAGCTTGCGAACAAAAAAGAGCTCTACTGGATGGATATGCCAACATGTTGTACAAAAGCAATATGTTTAAAGAGGCAGGTGAACTCTATGCTACTCAGGCGAAGTTCATGGACGCTGCTGGAGAGTTCGATACGACCTCCGTGCTAAATAGCGCTATTTGTTTCGACAAAGGAAACGATCTGATTAAAGCAGGTGAATCCTATGAGATATTGGCAAAAGCCGGTTACAAGGGCGCAACATCATACGTAATGGCATCATCTTCTTTCCGTAAGGGAGGAGACAAAGTAAGGTCGAAGGCTTTAATTACTGAAGGGAGAAAGAAGTATCCAACAGACCGTGATCTTCTTTTAGAGCTCGTGAACAGCAACATAGATGCCGGTGATGCTGCTGGAGCTGAAGCCGCCCTGAACGAAGCGATCGCAGCTGACCCTAAAAATAAGCAACTCTACTACACCATCGGTACCATTTATATCGAATTGAAGCAGAATGAAAAGGCGGAGGCTTCACTGAACAAATCTCTTGAGATCGATCCGGAATATGTGGATGCTATGTATCAGCTCGGAGCTCATCTCGTTACTTGGGCGGGTGACACAAAAACTGCGGCAAATCAGCTGAAATTTGGAGATGCAAACTACAACAAGTTATTGAAAGAATCTGACGAATTGTACAAAAGAGCATTGATTCCACTTGAAAAATACATTGCTAAAGTCCCGAATGATAAGGACGTGTTGAATATCCTTTTCCAGATCTATAGAAATCTTGGTAATTCGGAGAAAGCGATGGAATACAAGAAACGCGCCGATGCCATCAAATAATTAGCATTCAACAAATTATTTAAAGAGCTGTAAATCAGCTCTTTTTTTTGTTCAATTTTTCTGCGAAAACTTTTCTGAATTTCTCCACTTTGGGGCGAACGACCGACTGGCAATACATATTCTGAGGATTCAATTCAAAATAATTGTGTTGGTATTGCTCGGCCTTGTCAAAATTTTCCAAAGGTTCGATCATAGTGAGGATTGGAGCTGACCAAACCTTTTCCTCTCCCAGCTTATTTTTATACTGCTCGGCCCGTTCTTTTTGTAATTGATCGTGACAGAAGATCACGCTCCTGTACTGCGAGCCAATATCATTTCCCTGACGATTGAGTTGAGTAGGATCGTGGACAAACCAGAAGACCTCCAGCAGCTCATCGTAAGAAATGATTTCATCATCATAAACCACCCTTGCGACTTCAGCATGTCCGGTAGTTCCTCTACACACCTCCTCATAGGTTGGATCTGTTTTGTGCCCACCTGAGTATCCGGGATACACCTCAAGTACTCCTTTCATGTCCT
>JBKCAB010000029.1:0-3199 GCA_046307935.1 Bacteroidota bacterium
GCTTGCAGAACAAACCAATGAAAGAAATGATGAACTGAAAAAGGAACTTTCAGAACTTCAAAAGGAACTAGCTTCTGAACAGGATTTGGAAATGAAGCTGGCCGAGAAGCAGGTAATGGCTGAGTTGACAGAGTCTCAAGCATTGTTGGAACAAGCTTCAGCAACGAAGAATGAGTCAGAAAAGAATTACCTGCTTAAGGAGGCTGCTGATAAACAGGATAAGGCTGCTGAGCTCGCAGAGAACGCGTTGTATGAGAATGAGTTGAAAAAGATCGAAGAGGAGTATGATCTGACTTCCCTACAAAGTAAAGAAGAGCTTGAAAAGAAGCGTAGAAGTTTCTCTATTGAGATCGGAGAATTGACAACAGAAATAATTGAGCTCGACCAAGAACTTGCAATTGCTAATAAGAAGGAAAAACCGGCGATTGAAACGGTGCGCAAGGAGAAGGTGGAACAACGTAAATTACTGGAGGACCAGTTAAAATCAGTTGAGGAAGCGCTTGCAGCTATGCGGGAAGAAAATCCTATACTTTCAGCCGATGCTGACAAGGTAATTATGACTTTTAATGAAGAACGGGATATCGCCACAACAAAGGAATATGCGGATTACGTTGAAAAAGTCAATGATGCGATACGAACAGAACAACAAATCATTAATTTAGAGAAGCAATTGTCTGAAGCTAAAGTCCGTACTAAGTCGCTTGTTGCAGATAATTTGAGTGATCCATCCGAAGAAAAGCAGGCCGCTTTGGAGCGATCAGCGATGCAGGTCAAGCAGTTGGAAGAAGAGCTGGCAGTGAGCAGAGTGGAGTTGCAACAAAGAACGGCCGAAGCAAATGCAGAATTGCCACAGAATAAAGAGGAAGCCATGAAGATCCAGAATTTGGTGAAGCGGGGAATTGAGCCGATCAGTAAGTTGGCCGTGGCGGCTGCATTGGTGCCAATGCCGGCAAACGGGCTTGACATTAATACTGAAGGAAATGGGATATACAGTGAGGCCAATCGCATTCCAATCAATGTAAACAATCCTAGCGGACTTGTTTACCGTGTGCAGATCGGTGCATTTGCAAAGCCGATAGAACAAGCGCGTTTTAACGCATTCAATCCAGTATCGGGTGAGACACTGAATAACGGTATAACACGCTATATGGCCGGTTATTTCAATAGCTCCAACAAGGCAATGGATGCAATGACGCAGATCCGTCAACTTGGGTTTGCTGATGCTTTTCCAGTCGCCTATTGTGATGGACGGAGGATCTCATTAGCAGAAGCACGTCGTCTGGAGCTTAGCGGAGAATGTGTTCCAAAAGGTGAGAACGAACTTTTGGTGGAGATGGCAGCGAATACGGCGATAACTATGGGATTGGAGGATACAACAAAGCTTCGGCCAGTCCAGGAACTTACATACAACAAGGCGCCGGGAGCAGCAGAAGCAGATCCGATCGAAGCACGCAAAGGCTTGTTCTTTACTGTTCAGATCGGTGTGTTCAATAAACCGGTTTCGTCGGCTACACTGTTCAATCTGGAACCGTACATGACCATCCGACTGCCGAATGGACAGATACGTTACTCAACGGGAATCTATCATTCGATTGAAGAAGCACGTCTACGAAAGCAGGAAGCGATCGATCGTGGAGTAAAGGATGCCTTCATAACAGCATACTTCAATGGAGAGCGAATTACCATCAATGATGCGCTGTTGATGATCCAAGAACGCGGTTCATCTGTACTTGAGCCCAAAGAAAAGGCATCCGAGAACACAGGGCAGACACAGGAGAACATCTCTCAAGCCAATGTGGGTCAAACTTTGCAAACCGGCTACGGTAATCTCGAAAAACCGTTATCAATTCCTGAGAAACCAAAGATCTTTTATCAGATCGTTACCAAAAAGACATTTGCCGAATTTCCGGTTGAGGTTCTGAATCGATACAACAGTCACGGAAGTTTCTATTATGATGTGAACGATGGACGTGTTAAGTCAGCTATTACGGATTCAGATGATGAGCTGCCACAAGTCTATTATTTCAGGAATGATGTAGATACTTTGAAGTTCATTTCAGTCGATGAATTTACCGGAGGCACAGTTCTTTCCCTTAACTTTGCAGAAGGAAAGCTGCCGGGCGATGTAGTTGACTACTTGTTGCGACTGAATTACCGAAAGGAATACCTTCAGTCGGAGGAGGGAGTGACTTTGTTGATCCACGGTGTTCCGGAAGATAAGTTTGAGGTGTTGAACGAAGAACTTTCGGCTTTTGGAATGCAGTTTACGGCCGTAGCCCCTGAGGAAGAGAATAAATAAAAATAAAATAAGATGACACAGACAGAAGAAATGGAAGATAAGCTGGTCCTGGAGCAGTTGGTAGAGCAGAAGGATCTGATCGTGTACAATGATGATGTGAACACTTTTGACCATGTTATCGCCTCGCTAATAAAAGTGTGCGGACATGATCAGATTCAGGCGGAACAATGCACTTTGATCATTCACCACAACGGTAAATGCCAGGTCCGCCGTGGTGAGTACGATAAACTCGTCCCGATGTGTACAGGGCTTCTGGACAGAGGCATCACTGCTGAGATCGAATAAATAGGGGATCAGCTTGTAAAAAACAAAAAACCAGCTATCTTTGCACCCGCATCAGGCCTCGTAGCTCAACTGTATAGAGCATCAGATTACGGCTCTGAAGGTTTCAGGTTAGAATCCTGACGAGGTCACTCTAACGGAGATTTGATCAAATTTGATCGGATCTCCGTTTTTTATTTCTCCTAAAAGGGTTGATATTGAACGAATTAACTCGAAAAATATGTTCGTTCGAAAAGTTAGAACTCGCTTGTTTTGCTTGTCGTAAGCAAATCCATCTGGAAACAGTAAATGCTGCAATTTGTGTTTACTGAACAAATCTCCTGAAGCCCATATTTTATTGAGTTTATTGGAAAATTTTAATCCTGTTTTTATACACTTTTCAAGGTTAGAACTACTCAGGTTGGGGTTGAGCAGTTTTTCCTCCAATTCGAAAATTTCCGCTTTGTATTTTCCGCTGAATTTCGAGTACAATAGCGCATCAATTTTACCTGTTGCAAATCGCTCTTCGATGAGGTCGAGTTCTTTCTTTGTTTGTGTAAGTTTGGTTTTAGCAGCAGTAATTGCATTGGCATCTGATTTCGAAATCTCTATAAGTTTATCCTGCATGATTTCCGGAAA
>JBKCAB010000030.1:0-1518 GCA_046307935.1 Bacteroidota bacterium
AGGTCTAATGTCCAACATGGTCAGGGATTCTTCCGGTAAATTTGCCAGTTACCATCGGAGAACTCATACATAACCCTGTCATGCAATCTTGACCTCCGACCCTGCCAGAATTCAACTTTTTCTGGTCGAACGAGGTAACCACCCCAGTGCGGTGGACGAGGAACATCATCCGTAAATTGCTCTGCATACTCGTGCACCCGATCTTCAAGTTCCTGGCGTGATGAAAGTTTTTCACTCTGATGGGAGGCCCAGGCCCCGATCTTACTTCCCCAAGGCCGCGAGGAGAAATAAGCGTCACTCATTTCGTCTGGAACCTTTTCCGCTTTACCTGAAATACTGATCTGGCGTTCCATCTCGGGCCAGAAAATGAGCACATGTACGTTGGGATTAGCTGCGATGGACCTTCCTTTATCACTGTTGTAATTGGTGTAAAAAACAAGCCCATCCTGAAGTAGCTCGCGAAGATAAACGATCCTCGTTTGCGGATACCCGTCAAGGCCAAATGTGGAAAGTGCAATCGCATTTGGTTCATGTACCTTCCGTTCAATTGCCTCACTCAACCAGTTACTGATCGTTTCAAAAGGCTCCTTTCCCAAATGATCCTCAAGTTTTCCCTGATCGAACTGGTGATGATCGTTTCTCAGAAGGTCCAGAAAGTCTTTCATGCCTTATTCGTCTGTGTATTCATCATCCAATTCGCTGTCTGATTCGATTTCCTCTTCATCTTCGTCGCTTACCGGAGCCGAATATACCTTTCCTTTAGGAGACACAGGCGGTTCTTCCTCAACAATTGGTGTTCTCGATATTTCACGGTCAAGGTTTTCAGCAGGTGGGAAAATCTCAACGATCGGAGATACAGTGATCATCGGAATCTCAAAATCTACGAGGTAGGTAGATAAGGATTCTCTTATGCGGTCATAAGCATCTTTGACACTGTGTGCCGAGACAAGAAAATTTTGACTGACCTTCTTCTTCTTTTCCTCCTCGCCGGCTTCGCTGTCATAAGTTACCTTAGCCCTATACCAGACATCTGAATCGTCGTAAAGGAAAATATCGTGCAATTCCGTTCTGGTGATCCCGGTCACAATAAATTCGCCTCTTATGATACTGCCCAATTCCTCATAAATACGGGCTTCAGCGTCTGTAAACGTCATGGCAGCCACGAGATACGGTTCGGATACACGTTTGAATGTTCCGTTGTCAAGCTCCTTAGTGTACTTGACCTTTACTGTAAACCAGTTGTTCATGCTTAAAAAGTTGTAAAACTAAAAACCAAATTTACGCTTAAATAGAGGATCTTAGTCTCGAAAATTCACAGAGATATCAACAGCATTGAGCTTCAAGCCTTGAATTGTCTTCCCTCTTTAAAGACAATGAAACTTTTATTGAATAACCTAAGAAGCACCACATTACCGTAGATCTCGTATTCTGCATCAGGTAAATTTGTTACCTCGAAGATCTTTCCGTTGTGAAGAACATTCACGCCGCCCATCAGGTTCTTGAAGACGAGCGTATTGT
>JBKCAB010000031.1:0-2910 GCA_046307935.1 Bacteroidota bacterium
TCACATAGGCCAGTGGAATGTGACCGACACTAGGAAGGAGATCGGCCATAAAAACAACGGTTTTGCCTTTGTAACGAATATGTGGGATCATCATACTGTCGGTATGTCCATCAACGAACAATACATCCATTTCATTGAAAACATTTGATGTAAGATCCAACTTTCGCTCGATCATTTGCAGTTGACCACTGATCTGCAGCGGTAAAATGTTCTCTGACAGGAAGGATGCTTTTTCGCGTGCATTCGGTTCGGTTGCCCATTGCCAATGACGATCATTACTCCAGAAAACTGCATTTTTAAATGCCGGTTCATATCCGGTGTTGTCTTTGTTCCATCGTATGGCCCCACCACAATGATCAAAATGCAGGTGCGTCAGAAAAACATCCGTGACGTCATCCAATGAAAATCCCAATTTGTTCAGGTTCCCTTCCAAGCTGTCATTGCCATGCAGGTAGTAATGCGAAAAGAATTTTTCCGACTGCTTATCACCAATTCCTGCGTCGATCAGCATGAGTCGATTTCCGTCCTCAACGAGCATGCAGCGCATTGACCAGCTGCACATGTTATTCTCATCAGCCGGATTCGTCTTCTGCCAGATCGTTTTAGGCACAACACCAAACATTGCTCCTCCATCGAGCTTAAAATTTCCTGTATTGAGCGAATAGATCTTCATCTTGAGTCGAATGGGACGGCAAATATGCAAAATACTAGCCTATTCCCGCAAAGTAAAGAACAATTATAGCAGCGACTGAAAACACCAGACCCGAAACTTTTTTCCATCCTGCAGATTCTTTAAAGAGTAAAAAACCTGTCAATGCAGACAGGACCACGACAGACACATTATTTACCGCCAAAACCGTTGAATCGGACCATCCGGTGTCTCGGTAGGCACTGATCAGCAGGTAGATCGAAAAATAATTGGGGATTCCCAGAATTACACCCGCAAGTAGATTCTTCCAGGCGAACCTTGTTCTACCTCGTAAGGTATTCCACAACAAAATGACAGATCCCATCAAACCGGCAAGACCTAACCCAACGGCAGAGAAAAGAGATGGTGTAAGTACGCCCAGCATACTCTTTTGTACAAAATTCAGCAGAAAATCCAGTAATCCACTTCCGACGAACAAAACTATCAACATCCAATGAGCGCCTTGTTCCGAAGCTGATCCCTCTTTGTTGAAACTCACAAGGTAAACACCTAAGAAAGCCATCAGAATACCAAAAACCTTCAGCAACGAAACCTGTTCGCCATAACAGACTATCATGAGCAACATAGACATCGCCATACTCATTTTTACTGCTGTGGAGGTGAGTGCCACACCGTTGCGCTGAGCGCTTTTACCCATTAGGAAGAACAAAGAAATGAAGAGCATCGCGCTGATCGCTGCATACAACATCCAGCCGGAATGTTGCATTACGACTGGGTTCCACTCATGTCCGTATAGACCAACCCCAAGAATAAATGCTGTAAAATAATTGAAGACGATCGCTTGGAAGACATCGACCTTGAAGCGTTCAAACAGTTTAAAGATCACAAAGATCACACTGGAAGAAAGTATGGCCATGGTCAGTGTGATCATTTCCTGTGGTATAAATAGATTTTATCCCCTGAAAATGAATAAGATGATGTTGGTACCCGATTGATCGAAGGTGCTCTTTTACCTTCGACCAGCATCTGACTTCCAACGATGACCCTCGCTTCATCCCAAACATTGTCAAAGATGAAATATTGCAGAGTCCGCGATCCCCCCTCTACGATAACCGACAGGATATCTCTTTTATACAACTCCTCCAGAATGAACCGCGTACTGGTCTCCGGGATCTTCACGTATTCGATACTACCTGACTTTTCGTTCCGTGATCGGTTAAAAATAATTGTCGGCGCCTCGTTTGACATGATATTCAGATCGCCTGAGATCTTGAGCTGGCTGTCAATAATAAGTCGCAAAGGATTCTTCCCATGAAAATCACGTACTGTAAGGGATGGATTGTCATTTTCTACTGTTCTGCGTCCTACCAGAATAGACGCCTCTTCTGAACGCCACTTGTGCACCAGTGAACGGGTTTCCGGAGAAGAGATCCATAGTATTCCTTTCTCGTTGTTTTGCCTTGGACCGTCGAGGAAGCCATCCGCAGACTGTGCCCATTTCAGGATGACGTAGGGACGCTGTTTTTCATGAAAGGTAAAAAACCGTTTATTGAGCTCCCTGCATTCTTTTTCAAGAACACTTTCTACCACTTCGATACCTGCTTTTTTCAACTTTTCGATTCCTTTTCCACTGACTTTGAGATGCGGATCCCGACAACCAATCACCACTTTTTTTACTGCGCTCTTCACAAGAAGATCGGAACAAGGCGGTGTTTTCCCATGGTGTGCGCAGGGCTCGAGAGATACATACACCGTGCTCTCCTTCAGCAGCTCCTGATCTTCAACAGAATAAATGGCATTGACTTCAGCATGCGCTTCACCGAATCGCTTGTGATAGCCTTCCCCTATGATCTTACCGTTGTGAACGATCACACATCCTACCATTGGATTAGGCGCTACATCTCCCTTACCCTGTCGAGCCAACTCAATACATCGCTGCATGAAGAGTTCATCGGACGGAACACAGTACTTAATCATTCACCAAAGTTACACCATGTTCACGAAACTATATCGGTAAAACGGCGTTTTTCGGTGAATCTGCCTTACCCTATTGCTAAGGCAGAAAAATAGTATTTTAGTGCTGAAATGAGAATCGCTTCAAAAGAATCTGCAAAACATTTGTTCAGCCTTCCGGTCATCGTTGCTGCATTGGGCTATTTCGTTGATATTTACGACCTGTTGCTCTTTGGTATCGTACGCATACCAAGTCTGCAGAGTATGGGACTGGATGCTGATACTTACGGAACAATGATCCTGAACTG
>JBKCAB010000032.1:0-3620 GCA_046307935.1 Bacteroidota bacterium
TAAAAGCCCCGGAAAAGGTTAAGGAATGGATCGGAACATATGGACCCGAAAAGATCATCCTTGGAGCAGATGTGCGGGACAGAAAGATCGCTGTAAGCGGCTGGTTGGAAACAAGCAGTCTGGAACTGAACGATTTTATCGACTCTTACTATGCGCTTGGAATTCGTCACGTGCTTTGCACGGATATTTCGCGAGATGGTATGCTTCAGGGCCCTGCGTTTGAGTTGTATAACGAGCTCATGTCGCGCTACCCGTATCTGCAGCTCATTGCGAGTGGTGGCGTTTCCGGGATCGAAGATGTTGAGCGGCTCATCGAAAACGGGATCCCATCTGTGGTGATCGGCAAAGCGATCTATGAAGGAATGATCGACCTGAATGAATTGGCTGAGCTGGGGAAATAGAGCAAAGAACAAGGAGCAAGGAAAAATGAAATCTTCGAATCAGACAATCTTCAAATCTTTCAATAATTAAGTAGCATGCTGAAGAAAAGAATCATACCCTGTCTGGACATTAAGGATGGAAGAACAGTCAAAGGAATCAACTTTGAAGGATTGCGTGATGCGGGCGACCCTGTCGACCTGGCAAAATATTACTCCGAACATGGGGCTGATGAGTTAGTCTTTCTGGATATCACAGCAACCCTGGAAGGACGGAAGACAATGGTCGAAATGGTTAAAATGGTCGCTCAACAGGTGAATATTCCGTTTACAGTTGGTGGAGGAATCACATCAGTGGAAGACGCCGGCATTCTGCTGAGAAGCGGTGCCGACAAAGTCAGCATAAATTCTTCCGCAGTGCGGAATCCACAGCTGATCAATGAGCTTGCTGCGCGATTTGGCAACCAGTGTGTTGTTCTGGCGATAGATGCCAAGCTGATCGACGGAAAATGGAAGGTACATCTTTCAGGTGGCAAGATCCCCACGGAGCTTGAGCTGTTCGAATGGGCCAAAGAAGGTGTTGAACGGGGAGCCGGCGAGATCTTGTTCACCTCAATGGATAATGACGGCACAAAAGCAGGATTTGCAGTTAAAGCACTGGATAAGCTTACTGAGGCCGTAAATGTACCCGTGATCGCATCCGGTGGGTGTGGTTCAATGGACCATTTCAGGGAGGTTTTTAAGAACAGTAATGTCGACGCAGCACTGGCGGCAAGTGTCTTTCATTTCGGTGAGATAGAAATACCGGAGCTAAAAGCATTTTTGAAAGCGAATAGTGTTGAGGTGAGGGGTTGAACGCAGAGGCGCAAAGGATATGCGAAGGGCACAAAGGATGAAATGAATAATTAAAAATTAAAGAATTAAAAATTGAATAAATCATGACTTTCGACTTTGATAAAACAAACGGTTTAATTCCGGCGATCATCCAAGATGCAAACACGCTTCAGGTGCTGATGCTGGGGTACATGAACGAAGAGGCGCTGAAGCAGACACAGCAGGAAGGCAAGGTAACGTTCTTTTCCCGTTCAAAAGGTCGACTTTGGACAAAGGGAGAAGAAAGCGGAAACTATCTGTTTGTGAAAGATCTGAAGATCGACTGTGACAATGACACCATCCTGATCATGGCGGAAACAGTGGGACCCACCTGTCACAAGGGAACCAAGACCTGCTGGGGCGAAGAAAACGGGACGAATTACGGCGTGATCGGTCAGCTGGAACAGACCATCCGTCAGCGTTGGGATGCTGAATCGAGTGAGTCCTATGTGGCTTCACTGAAGCAAAAAGGTACGCACAAGATCGCTCAGAAGGTAGGTGAAGAAGCTGTTGAAGTAGTGATCGAGGCCTTACGCAATGACGACCATCTGTTCCTGGAGGAAAGCGCAGATCTGCTCTTCCATTACCTTCTATTGCTTAAGGCAAAGGGATATTGCATGAATGATGTCATTCATATCTTACATACCCGGATGAAATAGATGACTTTCGAGAGAGAAACCATCACGTCGCTGATAACCGATTGTAATAAATCGAGTAGTTTAGTCCAGATAAAAACAGCGCAAATCAAAAAATGACCTATGAAAAAAATCATTCTACTAATCCTACTTCTGATACCATTCATTCACTTCGCTCAAACACGGATGGGATTGACAACAACTTTCAACCAGGTATTCCGAAATTTAACAACTGCACCTAATTCAGGCGTGCAATGGATAGTGGACATGCGGGAAGAAATGGAAAAACCGATTTTATCATTTAAAACAGGATTCGTAATCGCTCATCGCTTCCATTTCGGACTGGAACTCGAATCAGGGTTAGAGTTTCAGCGCTATGGTTATCAGAATGATGGATTTACTGCCATAGATGCCCAGGGTAATCAGTTTGGGATGATTTCTAGCAAAGAGCTTTATGATTATTTCTCCATCCCTGTTCGTGTCGGATATAGTGGAAAGCTTGGCAACCGATTCAGAATCGGTGCAATAATGGGGTTAAACCTGAATACTTTTTTCATGCGCACCTACACGTATGATATCACATACAATGACGGCACCGAAGAGCGTGGAAGCAGTAATTATTTCAATGGGACAGGTTACTCCCGCTTCCTGATTATGGCCAATGCGGGGATTCAGGTCGAATATGCGATCAATCGATCGTTTACCGTTCGGCTCGAGCCTGTCGGACATTACGCGATCACACCGGTTGCTAACGCACCCATTAAAGAACGTCCTTACTCGTTTGGTTTGTCTGCGGAAATACTTTACACGTTGGGAAGTCGTGAGGCCAGTGAATAGGATGTTAGCTGCGGAGCACCTCAATCTATTACACGATTATCCCTTTCTGTCTGTTTCCGAAGCAGCCTTACCGTTAACAGTGTCGCATTGCAGATCCAGTGTACAGCAATGAAAACAAGATAATAGAACCACCACACTACAGCACTTCCCGGCGAACCCCAATAATAATAGTGCATTCCAAAATAAACAGAATACACTGCCAGGATCACGAGGTTAATGAGAAGTGTGCGGGTGGAAGCTCTGCCTGAAACAAAGACCAGGAAGGATAACGTCGCAAGGTAGATCAGCAACAGTACAACAACCAAAGCTTCATCCAAATCCATTGAGACAATCAGAATTTATAATTCCTTCGATGTGAGATACCTTCTCAAACCTCATGCACTGTATCAATAAATATGCTTCTGTGCTTGAAAGATTAAATCGAAATACTGAAAAACCTCATTCCTGCATTGAAGCAACTTATCCATAACACTCATTATTGAGCGAGGTACTTGTCGAGGGTGAGATGCAGATTCATGCCGCGGAGTTCATTCCCTTGAGCAATGATATTCCCCTCACCGTCAACCAGGAATCCCTGTGGGATGAATTGTACTTTATAGGCACTGGAGGCTTTTCCTTCTTTGTCCCACCCATGCGTTTTCCAAACAAGCTTATCGGAATCGATCGCCTTTTTCCATGCGGATTCGTCTCTATCCAAAGAAACCGAAAACACAGTAAAACCTTTGGAATTGTTGAATTTCTTGTCCTTGTACTTATTATATGCCTCGACAACGTTTGGATTTTCCTGTCGGCAAGGCCCGCACCAGGACGCCCAAAAATCGATCAGCACCATTTTTCCTTTGAGCTTCGACAGTTTATAAGTTTTTCCGTCCGGACCTGTGAGACTGATCTCCTGTGC
>JBKCAB010000033.1:0-7308 GCA_046307935.1 Bacteroidota bacterium
TCGCAAATCCCCAACCACTGGTTAATCAGCTATCAGATAGTTACGATCTCGTGCACATTCGCTTTCCCGATCACCATGATTTCAGTAGCGCTGATCTGCAGCAGATTCACCAAAAATTTGATAACTTTGACAGCCCCGACAGTGTGATATTGACTACGGAAAAAGATTATGTCAGACTGGTTGGGGATAGAGCAATGGAAAGTGTAAGTACATATCCTTGGTATTACATTCCGATCTCTGTGGAATTTGAAGACAATGAAAATTTTAAATCAATTGTAGATCAATATGTTGGAACAGTTTAAAGAATCGGTTGCGTTCATCAAAACGAAAACTTCGGTTGAACCCACTATTGGGATAATTTTAGGCACAGGACTCGGCGGACTTGTCAAAGAGATCAATGTCATCGATGAGATCCCGTATGACCAGATCCCGCACTTTCCGGTTTCAACCGTTGAAAGCCATTCAGGTAAACTGATCTTTGGTGAGCTCGGCGGGAAGAAGGTAGTTGCCATGCAGGGGCGCTTTCACTTCTATGAGGGGTATGATATGAAGCAGGTGACCTTCCCGGTACGCGTAATGAAGCTTCTGGGAATTCAGCGCCTGTTCGTTTCCAATGCTTCTGGAGGCGTTAATCCTGACTTTGAAGTAGGCGAGATCATGATTATGGACGATCATATCAATCTTTTCCCTGCTCATCCGCTGATCGGAAAGAATTTTGACGAGCTTGGTCCGCGTTTTCCGGATATGAGTGTGCCGTATGATCCTGAAATGATTGCCTTAGCCAAAACGATCGCAGCAGAAAACAATATCAGAGTGTCCGTTGGAACTTATGCAGGACTTACCGGTCCAACTTTGGAAACGCCGGCGGAATACTCCTACGTTCGCGCCATTGGTGCTGATGCGGTCGGAATGTCAACTGTTCCTGAGGTGATCGTTGCGCGTCACATGTCCATTCCTTGCTTTGCTATTTCGATCATTACAGACCTGGGTGTTCCAGGAAAGATAAAAGAAGTGAGTGTTCAGGATGTGATCGAAGTGGCGAGTCGGCAGGAACCGAAGATGACGTTGATCATGCGTGAATTAATTGCAAGGATCTGATATGGATACATCTGTTAGGGATAAGTACGAGGTGGTAGTGGGTCTTGAGGTACATACTCAAATGCTCACGCGCTCAAAGGCTTATTCTTCTGATATCAACGAATATGGAGCCCATCCAAACACGAATGTGAGTGCTATAACGTTGGGACATCCGGGTACCCTTCCCGTAATGAACAGGAGGACCATAGAGTTTGCGATAAAGTTAGGATTGGCTTGCGGTTGCAACATCGCAAGAGATCAGTATTTCGCCCGAAAGAATTATTTCTATCCGGACTTACCGAAAGGTTATCAGATCACTCAGGACAAAACGCCGATCTGTACCGGTGGATCAATACACATTAAAACAGAAGACGGTTCAGACAAAGAGATCCGACTGACGCGGATTCATATGGAGGAAGATGCCGGAAAGAGTATTCACGATGTAGATGTCTATGATACATTAGTGGATCTGAACCGTGCTGGAGTACCATTGCTGGAGATCGTATCTGAACCGGACATCCGGTCTTCTCAGGAAGCTTACAATTACCTGACTGAAGTGAGGAAGCTAGTACGTTATCTGGACATCTGCGATGGAAATATGGAGGAAGGATCACTGCGTTGCGATGCGAATATTTCGGTACGAGTAAAAGGCACCAGCGAGTTCGGTACCAAAGTAGAAGTGAAGAACATGAACTCGATCAGAAATGTACAACGTGCGATCGAATTCGAGATCATCAGACAGATCGAAGCAGTTGAAAAAGGAGAGCAGCTTGCTCAGGAAACCCGTTCTTTCGATGCACTTAAAGGTATTACTATTTCCATGCGAACGAAAGAAGCGGCGAATGATAACCGTTATTTTCCCGAGCCAGACCTGCAGCCACTCGTTGTAGATGAAACGCAGATAGAAGTGATACGAAGGGAAATGCCAGCGCTTCCGCGCGAATTGTTCCTGAAATACACCGAAGAACTTGGTCTTTCTGCCTATGACGCATACAACCTGACCGATTCAAAAGGCATTGCTCTTTTTTATGACGAAGTGATAAAGTTCACGCGGAATTACAAAGCCGCAGCCAATTGGATCATGGGAGATATCAAATCTTATCTCAATGAATACGGTGTTGAAATCGAGGATCTTCCTGTGAGTGCTGAACGTATTGCCGAACTTGTCAATCTGATTGATGAAGGGAAGATATCAACCTCGATCGCCTCACAGAAGCTTTTTCCGGCGATGTTGACGGATAAGGATAAATCTCCGCTTCATTTAGCAGAAAAACTCAACCTGATCCAGGATTCAAGTGAAAATGCAGTTTTGGAATTCATTAACGAGGTGATCAAGCAATATCCGCAGGAAGTTGAACGTTACAGGAACGGGGAAAAGCAGTTGACCGGATTCTTCATGGGACAGCTCATGAAGGTGTCAGGAGGAAAGGCCGATCCGAAGGTTGCTAATGCTCTTTTAAGAAAAACACTGGAAAGCTAAAAATGAATAAACTCGTACCATTTATATGTCTGCTCCTTTTGTTTATGAGTTCCTGTGATGGAAACTCTGACGAGCAGAAGCCGGAAGACAACTTTGTTATATCAGGTCTTGTTAAAGATGCAGGTAATACGATGATCTATCTCGAGGCATTGAGCCAGCAAGGTGCAATCTCAGTTGCATCCGGCAAGACTGATGCGTCAGGAAAGTTTGAGTTGACGGGTAATGTTCCGGGAATGGGGTTGTATCAGTTGCGTTTGGGAGAAGCCCAAGACAGGGCCATACCCTTGCCGATTGTTCCAAAGGACCATATCAAGATCAATACATCGTTTTCAGAATTTTCCGTAAAGCCGAATGTCAGTGGAACCAAATGGTCAAAAACAATGAATGAATACATGGATCGCTTTTCCGTATTTGCATCCTCTCAGCAGGAATTACAGTCAATGCAGGGTAAGGTGACGGAAGAAGAAATCATGACACGCTACCTGGAACTGCGCAAGCCTGTCGATGAATTTTCCGTTCGTAAAATGCAAGAAGATCCGTCGAGTCCTTTCAACATCATCCTTTCGTCCTCCGTTTCTCCCAACATGGGATTCAAGTACTGGGATCCAAAAAGTCTTGATGTCCTTAAGGTAGTTGCTGAGGCGTACCTTCAGAAATATGAAGGCTCACCGATAGCTGCAACGATGGAAAATCAAGTTTACCAGATCGAAATGGCCTATCAAGAGTATCTTGCCAACAATTCAGGTTCCAAGCCTGCACCGGAGATTGCACTGAAAAATCCGGAAGGGAAGGAAATCAAGCTTTCTTCGCTGAGAGGAAAGTATGTGTTGATCGACTTCTGGGCTTCCTGGTGTGGTCCCTGTCGTCAGGAGAATCCGAATGTGGTAAGACTTTACAATAAATACAAGGACAAAGGTTTCACTGTATTTTCCGTTTCATTGGACAAAGAAGCTAAAGCTTGGAAGCAAGCTATAATCTCGGATGGTCTCGTTTGGCCAAATCATGTGAGCGACTTACTACACTGGAATTCACCAATGCCCGCTCTTTACGGATTTAATGGCATACCGCATACCGTGCTAGTGAATAAAGAGGGGAACATTATCGCCACCGGACTTCGCGGGCCAAGTTTGGAACAAAAATTGGTTGAGTTGTTTGGAAAATAAATTAATCTATGAAGCTATTATCTATACTTTTCGCTGGAATCCTTTTGACAGGTGGCTTACTTGCGCAACAATCCATCAATGTCATTGTTTCCGGGAATATCTTTAACTCGAAAACCGATACGGTATATTTATCGCAGTATTTCGGTCCTGGTAACTACCAGAATTACCAAAAAGCAGTGCTTTCGAAAAAAGGGGATTTTTCTATGAAGGCGTCACTGCCCTATGCAGATTATTATGTCGTTAGGGTGGGAGAGTCGCATATTAATCTCATCATGAGAGCGGGCTCCGACATCAAGATCTATGGGGATGGCAATGATCTTTTCAATTATTCCAATATCGTGGGCTCAGACGAAAGTGTTCGGATGAATGAGTTCATTAAGGTGATGACCGCCTGGAATCAAAAGCGTGATAATGGGGTTAGGGAGATGCAGCAATTTCCCGATCGCAAGGAGGAGATCAATCAGCAGTTGACTCAGGAATACTACAATTTTCAGTCACAGCTTCAAACTTTTGTGGCTCAGAACCAAAACTCTCCTGCGCTCATTCCCGCGCTGAATACCATTGATACGGAAAATGATTTTGGAACCTTCGAATCGATCGTGAATCAACTTTACGGGGCATTCAAGGAATCACCTTCAGTTCAAAATACGTACAAGAATTACTTGCAGTTGAAAGCACAAAAAGAGGAGGCGAATCTTCTTGCGCCTGGTAAAATTGCGCCGGATTTTGAAGAATTGATGACGGACGGTAAAACGAAAATGAAGCTCTCTGATCTCAGAGGTAAAGTTGTGTTGATTGATTTCTGGGCTTCATGGTGTGGACCGTGCAGAAAGGAAAATCCTAATGTGGTGAGAACATACGAGAAGTACAAAAGTGCAGGATTTACAGTGATGAGTATTTCATTGGATCGTGACCGCAATGCATGGCTTGCTGCTATTGAAAAGGACCAGCTTTCGTGGCCAAATCACGTTAGCGACCTTGGTCATTGGTCGAGCAAAGTACCTCAGATGTATGGAGTGAAAGGAATACCTTTCACAGTTCTGATAGATCAGGAAGGAAAGATCGTGAAGACCAACTTGAGGGGAGAAGCATTGGAAGCAGAACTGCAGAAAATCTTTGGATTCTAAATGCAGAATTCCGTCAGGAAACATATCTATTTCGCCTCTGATTTCCACCTTGGTGTTCCTTCGTATGAGAAAAGTCTGGAAAGGGAGAAGAAGATCGTTTCCTGGTTGGATCATATAGCGCCAACTGCACAAGAGATCTTTCTTGTAGGTGATATCTTTGATTTCTGGTTCGAGTATAAGCATGCGATCCCTAAAGGTTTTGTGCGTCTACAAGGCAAGATCGCTGAGTTAACCGATTCTGGTATCCCTGTTCATGTTTTTACCGGTAATCATGACATGTGGATCTTCGATTACCTGCCGAAAGAATTGGGTTTTATCTTACACAGAGAGCCTGTAATTCGTGAATTCAACGGAAAACGGTTTTTTATCGGGCATGGAGATGGACTTGGACCCGGAGATCGGGGATATAAATTTTTGAAGAGGATCTTCCGCAATAAATTTTGCCAGTGGGCTTTTGCCCGATTCCACCCAAATTTCGGAATATGGCTGGCCAATTTTTCCTCGAGGACCAGCAGAGGAGCAACCGGTCAGACCGATGAGATATTCAATGGCGCACAAAATGAATGGCTATATCTCTATTGTAATGAAATGCTCAAAAAAGAACATTTCGATCATTTTGTTTTCGGACACCGTCACATGCCTTTACGGTTTGAATTGCAAGAGCAAGTTTTTTATACCAATCTCGGGGACTGGTTAAAGTACAACACATACGCAGTTTTTGATGGTTTAGAGCTTGAATTGAGGTGCTGGGATGGAGTACAAAGCAACTCTTTCCTTCCGGTCAATCAACGCTGATCATTCGCGGTGAGATGGATCGATCAGATCAGTCAGGCTTTTAACCGGACTAAACGTTTCACTGGGGGTCTCAACGAATAAGGTGATCCAGTCTGCCATACTACCATTCCATAGTCCGGGTTGTTCCATGTACGAGATATTTTCACCGTTATTTGACTTATGCACTATGAAATAGGTGTTTTCATCCTTGAACTGAGTAATATCGAATTTCTCGCCTACCAGGTTTAAGGGACATAAGGCCATCATCACAGGATTGAAATGGGTGCTCTTGAGCAAAATGTTCCGCTGGTCATGTTCCATTGATATCTGCGCTTTTTCGACGATCTGCTTGCTGATCTTACCATTGTTCATCACCCAGAAAGGCCCGCCGCCAGGTTGCCCTTCATTACGGACCATTCCGCAAACTCTGACCGGTTTATCTAATAGTTTACGAACTGCCTCCAATTCTGTTACTGCAGCTATCGTCTCCTGATTGAACAGCTGGTATCTTTTGTTCAGCTCAAATAATTCGTTGGTCGATGGTGTCTCAAAAATACGCTGAGCTTGAGCGCGAAATTCTAATAAGACACCTGCGATCACTCTCCAAACCTGGTTGGTCTGTTCAGCCTTTGAAAAATGTTGTACGTTATCGATGTTCTTGACTAGGATCAATTCGCTATAGATCGTGTTCAGTATCGGGAGTAATGCTCCATGGCCAGAGGGACGCGTGAGTATGGATCCGTCAGCCAACTTGTATGGTTCTTTTTTCTCGTTAAAAGCTACGGAGTTGGTTCGTGCACTCTGCTCGGAATAGCGCACATTGAAGGTTATTCCGGTGAATTTTGAGATATTTTCTACGCTTTGACTTATCTTTTCTTCGAAATCCTTTTGGATCGTAAAGTGAAAATTTGCTGGAAGCGTTGAAAGTAGATTTCCCTGGAGCAGGTGTTCCTGAAAAGCGTTTAGAATGAATGGCCCAAAGTAATGAAAAGGTATCAGTCCCTTGGGAATTGAAGAAAGATCAAGTCCGTGGGCATCCAAAAGGTAGTCCACAAGACTGTCAATGTCAACTTCATTTTGAACAATCGACTGCTGAAGAGGCTCGGGAAGCTCCTTGAAGAAAGCAAACTCCTCCAAATGATTAATGAAGAGTTCCATTTTCCCTGTTAACTCCTCTGATGAGCTATTTCGGTACTCGTGCAGGAATTCTACCATCCGTGATCCAGATCCGGAAGCAGGTATGAAGAATGTCAATTGTCCGCGGTATCGCTCAAAAATGCTGATTGCCCGATTTTTTTCATCAGCTTCCAATCTGAGGATGCCGTCACCGATCCGGCAAGGTCTGACAAGTTGCGCATAGGGCTGCTCACCAAAAACCTTTTTTCGTTGTTCCTCGATCTGTTCTTCTGTGAAATGCTCCTGCATCGTCGGGAAGTTTGTTTCTTTGTGCTGTGAATCTGCTGTTCGAATATATAAAATATCGTTGGAAAGCGAAGGGGCGTCATGGAATACATTCTCCTTTTATCTACGATTTTGTAGATAAATGTCAGCGGATTGAATTCGAAAAGGATATTCTGGAAGCACGATGCACTTTGTTTACTCGTCTCAAGAAAGATAGAAGAAAGATTCGTGTTTCCGATTTCGGCGCAGGATCCAGAAAAATGCGGAAGGAGCGCAGGGTATGTGA
>JBKCAB010000034.1:0-611 GCA_046307935.1 Bacteroidota bacterium
TTGAGAGAGCGAAAATACATGGTTACCTCATTTTGTGCGATACGGTACAACCAGCTGGCAAAAGGAAGTCCGCGATCTTCATACTTTTCCAGATTGGCCATCGCCTTAATGAAGGTTTGTTGAGTCAAATCTCCGGCAGTATCTTCCATTCCGCCCAATCTTCTGAAAACAAAACGGAATATACGCTCAAAATACCGCTCATATAGTTCTCCGAAATACTGCTGAGACTGCTTCGCCAGTGAGACGATTTCGCTGTCAGTCATCGTTTTCGTATGTCTCGGAGAGATCAAGTTTCGCAGTTTGTTTACGTTGAAATGTAAATCGTTTTAAAAGTAACAAAAACGATGGGAATTTCGGTTGATCATTCATGAAGGAGTTAGAATTTGGAAGGTGGTTAGTTGGAGGATTTGAAGATTAGAAAATTCGCGAATTCGCATGTTCGAAATATTTCGAACACTGATCAGCGGGCGGGGGTACCTCTCAACCATGTTAAATCATCCATCTCCTCTGAAAATGCTGACAACAAAAAAACGGCAGCTACTGCCACCGTTCTTTTTTTACCTAAACCTAACCACTGTGAAAACTGAACTAATTCCTATGTTCCAGTTATT
>JBKCAB010000035.1:0-4709 GCA_046307935.1 Bacteroidota bacterium
GATGATGATCAACGCATTGGAAGGATCGCTCAACTCGAGTACTTCTTCCATTTCGGTAACATGTTCAGGAGTAAAACCTGCTTCCACAAAAAGTTTGGAAAGTCCGATGCTGTCAATTGAAGGATCGACAGAGTGAATTACCTTTTGAAGGATCTCAGCTTTCTTGAGCTTTAGCAGGGAGCTTTGTTCGACAGGTTCATCGGGTATTTTATGGATCAGCTCAAAAACTCGTGTCAGATCATCCGTGGTGGTGACTTTCAGCTGCTGCAGTATCTCCCGATTAACAACCCGCATATTTTGAGAAGCCGCCTTGATCGCGCCTAGCGGCGTGTTCAGGTCATGCGCCACTCCTGCCGCCAATTCTCCGATCGTGGCCAATTTATCCTGCGAGATGAGTGAATTGGATATTTCCAGATTGACCCTTGTTTTTTCGAGCACTTTCGATTCAAGCGTTTTATTCAGCGCGGTCAATTCGTTTTGAAGGTCTTTCCCTCTTCGATAATTCGTGTACAATGAAAAATACACTTGCAAGAGATCCTTGATTTCCTCTTCCTGGAAATCCAATGTTTCTTCTTCTGAAATCAGAATGATCACTTCCCTGTTACCTCCGGTCTCGCCCTGAACATATTCATAAATCGTTCTTACCCCCGATAGCTCATCAAATATAACCGATACAAATCCGGCTAAGCCCTTCTCGTCTCTTTTGATGATCTTCAAATCATTCTCCATCTGATCAAGCTCATTCTGCGAAATAGAGCTGGTGTGCGTTGAAAATAGCTTGTACAAAGGGCATGCTTCATTTTTATAATGACACGAAACCTGTTCCGGAGCAAGCTGAAGAATCGCCATAAACGGTAGATCAAGACCCGCCGTCACTTTGTGAAAGGTTTCAACAATTACACTACTCCGATCTTCATGACTACTTTCAAGAAAAATGCGAGATACTTCAAGCAAAACTGAATTGATCGTGTTCTTGTTCTTGATGTCTGCTGAAATATCCACTATTCGATCTTGAAGGTTCGCCATCAATCGCTTATTCTCCTTATCCAAGACCACTAAATTCTGTTTCAGCTGATTCAAGGAACTATTCAGCACACTGATCTCATTGTTGCCTTTCAGTTCCGGTATTTCAACATCGTACCTCTGCTGGCTCAATTCCCGAGCAATGTCTGCCGCCCTGAAAATCGGTCTGGAAAGAAAAAGCAAGGAAAGTCCAAAGAGCAAGGTCGAGGCAGCAACTGCAATTCCGGAAAGATAAAACAGCGGTCGATTGAGCTCTTTGAGTACCTCCAGATCTTTGGTTTTAGAAGAGGCGATCACGACCTCGCCGGTCATCAATTCTGTTGAAAATGGGGCAAAACTGTAGTTATAGGTATTGGTATCTGGGGAAAGTACCTGGGGAATGTATAGTTTTGGCTTGCATGTAAACACCTCCTTTTTACCTCCCGGTTTATTTTCAACGATCGCAACAAAGACATAATTTTCATTTTTGTCGAGATCATCCAGAAGTCCGGACAAAACCGTAAGATCATCCATCTCAACAGCCGTTTTAACAGCGTTGGAGGTGATCCGGGCATTCGTTTCAAATTCTTCTTTTGTGTGCTGCTGCAACAACTGGAACTGAACATCATTGTAGTAGATCGCTAGAGGAATGGAAATCAAAAGACCAAGAACAGTAAAGATTATCCAGATCCGAAATGCAATGGATTGAAACAATTTCATCACACGGACAACTTACGTTACTTTAATGTTCAATGTGGTTGTTTCGCTTGCGTTGATGAGAATACCGATGGCTCCGGGGTGTTTTTTAACGTAATTGAGGATCTCTTCGTTCGTATCGAAGAAAAGTGGAGCGTTGGAACGTCCCTGAAACACAAGGTTGAGCCAGTATTTCTTCACATAGTTCATGTCCCTGCCATAAATCGTAGCGGCCATCACCTCAGCCCCGGGATGTTTTGACGAAGGCATCACCAAGATCACATTCTCATCGTTCGACCATCGCGATCGGTTACCTTTAAAGATACTGGAGACCTGATTTTTCGCTAGAACCTGCGTTCCGATCGAATTGCCAACTACCGTTAACTTATCCCAGTTGGCCTGGCCGAAAGCAGACAGGCTGAAGAGCAGTAAAACAATTAATATATTAGATCGCATAAGCCAACTGGAGCTTTAGTTCGTACTTATTAGGAAGTCCAGGTACATCGTGCACATCGGGCGCTTTGCCGTATTTTTCCAGCTGTATCTTCAAATTGCACTTTGGATCGAACTCCCAGCGAAAGCCTAAAGAAAATTTCATGCCACTCTGCGGATTCACGTGAAGATCGTTCGGTGCGATATGCAAATAATCCAACATGACAAAGGGTACGTATTTATCTTTGATCTTGTATCCGAGATAGGTATAATTGCTGAAGTTGTTGGCCTGTCCCAATGAATCCGTCCGATTGATCACCAGAGCAGCTTCGTTCAAGAACTCCCATCGACTACCAAAATAAGCTACCGATGCACAGAATTGATTGGTAGCCAACGCGTCGTGGTAATCATCGTTGTGATAAGTGCCTGAATGCGCATGCGGACCATGGTGATTATTGGGTAAATAATCGTAATAATATCCTGCCATGAGGCGCATTCCCTCAACAGGTTTGATGTGTGCTGAAGCAAGGTAAGAGAACAGGATATTATCAGAACCAAAGTCCGTAGACTCCATGCTGTTACCGATCTGCAGGTCATAGCCAAAATTCAGCCTCCCCAGATTTTGACCTGAGGCTCTCACACCCAGCACATGAATAGGCATGAAATAATCGAAATTCAGTGGTCGATCAATGGTTGGGAAGAATATACGACCATGATGGTAGACATCGTTCCAGTAATTCAATGGCGTATGCACTTTCCCCACAATCAAAGAATGTTCTCCTTTGTAGTTGTACTTCATGAAAGCACGCTCAATACTTACGCCAAAACCAGTGCTCGTTTTGCTGTCTGGTCTTACCACCACTTCGGAAAGGAACGAAAGCTTTTTATTCAAACGTCCTGATACGAACAGGTCGTGCTCTCCAAGTTTAAATGAACTCTCGTATTGTTCATTATCCGGCTTATAGTACAATTCATACTCAATATGTCCGAATCCGTTCACTTGAAAGTTACTTTGTCCAAAAAGATCTCCCGCAATCATAAAGGAAAGGGGCAATAGCAGCAGTAATTTATTTTTCATTACGCAAATTTAAGGTTTAGTGGTAAACAATCATTTATTCTTGAAAGAAGTTGATCCTTGCTCCAGGGTTTTGACAGGTAAAAGTCAAGCATCCCTTCCTCCTCCAGATCCGACACCAGGATCGCGTTGGAATTTCCGGATAGCATGATGATCTTGACCTCCGGATACTCATCCTTGAGCAGCCTCGTCAGCTCGTCACCCCGCAAAAAGGGCATTTGAAAATCGATTATGCAAATAACAGGCTCTACACCCTTGGTTGCCGCTTCTTTTATAGTGTCTATTACCGAAAGTGGATCGTTCAAACATTCCACGCTGAACTTCTCACTGTCCAGATGAACCGAGAGTTGGTATTTAAGAATCTCCGTGATCAACTGATCATCGTCTATGCAGTAGATGCCTTTCATAACTTAAGGTAGTTGCCCAGGTAACTGACTAAATTAGTAAAAAAAAATAGTTTTTCGAAATTTTTTATCTAACACCTGTTCATTACCCCTGAATTGTAAGGGATATGCTAAACAACTACTGGCGTCTCCTGGCAACTGTAATGTTGGAAGGCGTGTTGTACCCAAACTTGAAATCGATGGGTTTTGCCGACTTCATGGACTCTCTGAAATCAGCCTGGGCCTTTGATGCAAAGATCGAAATTGGGCTCGTGTATTTACCGTATAGGCGTATATCCCACTTCTCTGCATCATTGAAAAACTTGAAGGGCACACCGGTATCGTCCTGAATGAGCGCATCTGTGTGGTCGAGTATGATCCCGCGAATTGTGCTGAACTTCTCTTCGTGCATGCAATATGAAGAGGACTTCACGAGCGTGGAAACATTCGTTAAATTGGAACAATAGGTCGTCAATAACTCCATGAAACCGCCATTCGCATTGGAAATGTCTTTGCTGAAATAATAGACATGCTGTAACTGGGTTTCCTTACCTGAACGCACAAATGAGATCCGCACTCCTGCCCCCGCATCTTGCTGAGTTGTTGTTTCGATTTCTCCCGAGCTGTTCAGCTTTACATACTTTAGATCTACGATCTCGTGTCCGAGGTTTGCCATGTAGAATAGAAGCACGGGTATGGTGCCTTTCACGAGTTCCGAGGAAAAATCGGTTTTCATGTTCTTGGTGATGAAAAAGCTGTAATTCATATTATCGCGAACACTGTAGCTCACCGATTTCAGGATCTCATCAACTTCTGCTTCACTCTTGTTCGCAAGATTTGGTGCTGCGCCGACAGGCTCCAGTCCCAGCATAAAATAGTTCTCCGCATCCGGGAACAGTGTGAAGGCATAGGCGATGTCAGGTCCGCTGAAAGGGTAGAAAAGGTTTTTCGTGTTATCGCGTAGGTCTTTCAATTCTTCCGATGACCATTTCCCGAACTTTGAGAGCATTCTGCTTTCGAACGAAGCAAATCGCTTTTCGATATCCTTTGCATAGTTCTGGAACGTAGCATAATTCTGTATTTCGGTAAATTGATTGCCTCCGCTGACACCTCCTATGATC
>JBKCAB010000036.1:0-2618 GCA_046307935.1 Bacteroidota bacterium
ACTTAGTTGTCAACCCTTCCTCAATCGAATAGACTCCGATGAAGTAGTTTACAAGATCTACCGCCATCTGGGCTATTACCACAGTCGATCGCTGGAATTTGAAACAGCAGACTTTTACCTCAAATCAGCTCAGAAGATCGCGCGAAAACAGCGAAGCAATGCACGGATCGCCGAGGCAGGAAATTACCTTGCCTTGAATTTCATGCTGCAAAACCAAAAGGACTCAGCTGTTTTTTACATTGACCGGTCGATTCAATTTGCGCGACGGACATCCAATAAAAGCGTGCTTGCAGAGATCTTCAATACCCAGGCACGGATCTATGCCTATTTCGGACAGGTTGAGCTGAGTGTTTCCAAGAATATGGTAAGCCGTCAGTTGGCGCTGGAAACCAACAATCTGCTTCAATTGGCTCGTTTCAACCGAGAATTGGGTGTCTCACAGCGGCAGATCCAAAATCTGGACGAAGCTGAATATTATTTCAATCAATCCTACGATTGTGCTTCAAGGATCAAGGATTTTCGGCAGATGGCCCTTGCTCAGTCGAATCTCGGGACAGTTTATTTCGGAAGGAAGAAATACAAAGCCGCGATTGATTATACCCAAAAGGCGATCAGATTACTTACCGACTTGAATGACTTCAACGGTTTAGGGGAGGCACATGATATCCTCGGGATGATCTACCGGGAACAGAAGAATTATCCCCTGGCAGCCAGCAACTTCAATAAAGCACTTGTGTATTATGAATCCACGGGAGACAGAGAAAAAATTGCGGGCGTTTATCACAACGTGGGGACAGTCTTCCAGAAACAAAAAAAGTATGACAACGCACTGAACTATTTGAATCGCTCCATAGAGATCCGTGAACAGTTCGGTTCGAAGAGCCAGATATACCCAACTTTTCGCGCTATGGCGGATGTATATCGGGATATAGGAAAAAAGGACCTGGCCATCAAATACCTGGATCTGTACCTGAATTATCAGGACAGCAATACAACGGTACAGGCGGCAACCAAGATCGCAGAGCTTAACGAGCTATACCGTTCCGAACAACGTGACCGGCTTATCAGCCTTCAAGCTGATTCGATCGAACGACAGCGCCAGGAAAGAACACTCACAGCGACTCAACTGGAAAATATTCAGCTTAGGAATAATTTTCAGATGTATATCATCATTGCATTTATCATCATCATCGTGCTAGCTGGCGTAATCGTGTTTTTCAGGTGGAACCAGAACCTGATCCGGCAACAGCAGAAAGAAGCGGAGATGTCACAAACCCTTTTGAGAGCTCAAATGAATCCTCATTTTGTATTCAATGCCATGTCTGTGATCCAGAGCTACATCTACGAGAATGACACCGAGAATTCATCGAAGTTCCTTGTTAACTTCTCCCGTTTGATGCGATTGATTTTGGAGAATTCGCCTAAGGAGTTCATTCCCATAGAAACGGAAATAGAAATTCTTCAAAAATACCTGGAAATGCAAAAGCTACGGTTCGAAGACCGTTTTGAATATTCGATCGATTCTGATCCGATTCTGCTGGATGAGGCTGCCATGATACCCCCTATGATCACCCAGCCTTTCATCGAAAATGCCATCGAGCACGGTCAACTCCACACCATAGAAGGAGGTTTTATCAGGGTTTCCTTTGTAAAAACCGGCACTATGCTTGAAATACTGATCGAAGACAACGGTATCGGGCGGAAAGGATCAGAGCAGAACAAGAAGAGCAAAGCCCATAAAAGCATGGCGATGAACATTACCCGAGAACGCATCGATAACCTCAATAAAAAATACCGTACTGAGGGCACGTTGTCGGTTAAAGATTACAACGAATCATTGCAAATTGGAACAAAAGTGTTAATATTGTTACCATACAAGACCGAGAATCCAGATTAGATTTAAACCACTAATGATCAAGGCCCTAGTAATCGATGATGAAAATCGCACCCGCGAGCTGATCGTAAAGATGATCAACTCCTTCGGTTTTGATATTGAAGCTAAACAAGGTGGAAACAATGTGATCACCGGAATAGAATCGATTGATACTGAAGAACCTGACCTGGTCTTTCTCGATATTCAAATGCCAGACGGAACCGGATTCGACGTACTTAAAGGATTGAAATACCGTAACTTCGAAGTTATTTTTATTACCGCTCATGAAGAATTTGCAATCAAGGCAATAAAATTCAGTGCGCTTGATTATATCCTCAAGCCCGTAGATCCGAGTGAATTGAGAGCTGCAGTTGAAAAAGCCGTGCAAACGGTTCATGAAAAGAAAGAAGATACACAGTTCGAAGTGATTCAGAACAACATCAACCCTGGACACAAAAAACGGCTGGTGCTGAAAACACAAGAGAGTGTTCACGTGGTTGAATTGGATAACATCATTCGCTGCGAGGCAGACCGCAATTACACTTCCTTTTATCTCGTTGGGGGAAAAAAGATCCTTGTTTCAAAAACTTTAAAGGAATACGAGACATTACTTACCGGACATAACTTTCTCCGCGTGCAACAATCTCACCTGATCAACCTTAACTTTGTTGATCGCTATGACAAAGGTGATGGTGGATCCGTTGTTATGAAAGATGGCTCTGAAGTACCTTTAAGTCCTGCCAAA
>JBKCAB010000037.1:0-4161 GCA_046307935.1 Bacteroidota bacterium
GTTTTATTGAAGAACTGGAAACTTTCATCATAATTTCGATTCGTGGCTGCACACAATCCTTTTATGTAATAGCAAATGGAAGATGCCCGCGTTGAAATTGCCGTATTCTTTCCCTTGATCAAGTGATAATCCGCAATTCCGTCAACCACTTTGCGTTCCGATTCATTTCGGGTGAATCCGCCACTTCTAAAAACCAGGTTGATCTTAGAGTAAATAACCTGATATTCCGCGAGATTTCGCAATTTAGCGATTACCATTTCCTCTTCATTCACAAGATCATCCAGATTGGTCGAAAACTCACCGGACTCATACGCTTCCTCCAGCAACTTCTTTTCCCAGGACAGCAGCTCATACCAATAATAGAATTTCTCGTGCTCCCTAGCGATCACCTTGGCCCGCTGCACAAACTTCTCACACTCCTTGTATAAAGCCTTATTGTAAAGGATTTCTACATTTTTGATCTCTTGTTTGAGCACACTGCTTATAGACTGTTCACTGTAGTAAGACCGCAACGATTTCAGGATCAACTTGTATAAATGATTCTTTTCAGAAGGTAGATGACGTATAAAGGTCTCTTCTTTAAATACATTTTTCAGCTCTTCCTCGTCATACTTGACCTGAGTCTCAATGTAATCGAAGATCTTCAGGTAATTCTTATCCCCAGACTGCAGTGAGGAAGAAAGCTTGAAAAATCGTTTTTCAGATTTAGAAAGCGACTTTATCAATTTGAAAAGTTCCGTTGATGGCTTCATAACGGATCAATTTTGAATTTACAGGACATAGTACAAGAGCAAACTTAACGTGATGAAAATAATTTAAACGTTTCATAAAATCAATTGTTCTTTCAAAATAACATTGGAATCCTATCAATGATAAATTAGGCAAGTAGCAAAAGAAAACCCCGGCATAACCAGGGTTTCCCAAACAAACAACAACAAACTAAAAAACCTCACATTGCCAATTAGCGCTGGCTGGAACGAACCATTTTAACGGAGGATGATCTTCTCCCCTTTCTGGATTAGTTTCTCCGGGGAATCAATGTCATTGTGTTTCATTATAGACTCAGCATGCACTGCCTCGATCTGTGATAGTTGATTCACAGTCATTGCAGTGGTAAGTGTTATGCTTTTATTTTTGGATCGCTTTCTCTTCGGCTGAATGAAAATCACATCACCAGCTTCGAGATGGTCTTTCCTATTGTCAAAATCATTGTATTTGTACAATTGTTTTAGGGTAAGTCCAAATTCTTGAGCTATACGATAGAAGGTATCTCCTTTTTTCGCAACAACATATTTCACCTTATTGGAGTGATCGAGAACGTTGTGCGCAATGGTTTTCTCTCCGCTTGAAAAAGCCAATAAAGGTGTCTTCTCGTCATTTTGCAAGCCCAACTTATCCAACTCATCCAATTTCAATTCTTCAATTAAACCAATCAGCAACTCCGGATACTTTGGATTTGTAGCATACCCAGCCTCCTTCAGTCCTTTTGCCCACGAACGGTAGTCGGTGATCTCAAGCGAAAATAGTCCTGCGTACCGCTTTTTGGTCGTCAGGAAATCACTATGATCCGCATACGATTCATCTGCTGTTGGATAAACACGAAAACACTCGCCTTTTTCATCGTCATCGAAGTACATTTTTTCGCCATTCCAATCATGACATTTGATCCCGAAATGATTGTTGCCTTTTCTAGCTAGCTCGGAATTTCCACTTCCAGACTCCAATATAGCCTGAGCCATGGTAATACTGGCAGGTATCTTATATTGGATCATCTGCTGTACCGCCGTTGTTCTCCATTGCTCGACATATTCCCTCCTTGAAATGACCTTTTCTGCTGCTGCTTGTGAAAACAGTGCAACAAACGAAAAAGCAGTAGACAGCATTAATTTCATTTCCGTTCTTTAATATACTCTGGTTCGATACGCATCTTATAAACAATTGTTACAATTTATGTTGAAAAGTCCATTGTATTTTGTTGACGAGTAGATAAAAAACTGATAAATAGACAAATTGACAGCTTAAATCGTCGTCGAATGTCAAAATTTCAGTTTTTGTGAGGATTTTTTGTTTGGTTTATAATTTGACGTTAAGAATTGTCTAATAATCAAATGAAATGGACATCAATAAGTTTACAATTAAATCGCAGGAAGCGATACAGCAGGCGCAACAAATTGCTGAATCAAACCGTAATCAGTCGATCGAAACCGGCCACATACTGAAAGGCATCTTGCTGACAGATCCGGATGTGATCCCTTACCTACTGAACAAGCTCAATGTAAATGTCTCCCTGCTGGAAGCAACGTTGGACAGTATTCTGAAGAGCTACCCTAAAGTTGACGGTGGCGATTTGTATCTCTCACAGAACACGCACAAGGTTCTCAACTACGCGATCAATGAACTTAAGAATTTTGGGGACGAATACGTTGCGATCGAATTGATCCTTTATGCCATGCTTGATGGCGCAGACACGATCGCAAACCTTCTCAAGGACAACAAGATCAATAAGAATAGTTTAAAACAAGCCATTATGGACCTACGGAACGGAGAAAAAGTTACCTCTAGCAGTCAGGAGGGAACATACAAATCACTCGAGAAATACGCCAAAAACCTCAATGAACTTGCAAAAGCGGGAAAACTGGATCCAGTGATCGGAAGAGACGATGAGATCCGCCGGGTTTTGCAGATCCTTACGAGAAGGACAAAAAACAACCCGATCCTGATCGGCGAACCGGGAGTCGGAAAGACGGCAATTGCAGAAGGTCTAGCGCATCGGATAATTTCAGGAGACGTTCCGGAAAACTTAAAAACCAAGATTGTTTACTCTTTAGACATGGGCGCACTGATCGCAGGAGCGAAATACAAAGGCGAATTCGAAGAGCGCCTGAAATCTGTCGTTAAAGAGGTCATTTCAGCTGAAGGAGAGATCATACTCTTCATTGACGAGATCCACACACTTGTTGGTGCCGGCGGCGGAGGTGAAGGCGCAATGGATGCTGCCAACATTCTCAAACCTGCCCTTGCACGCGGTGAGCTCAGAGCCGTCGGAGCTACCACACTGAATGAATACCAGAAATATTTCGAGAAAGACAAAGCCCTGGTGAGAAGATTCCAAACCGTAATGGTGGATGAACCGAGCACTGAAGATGCCATTTCCATCCTCCGCGGGATCAAGGAAAAGTATGAAAATCATCACAAAGTATTGATCAAAGATGCCGCGATCATTTCGGCAGTCGAGCTTTCACAACGCTATATTACAGAACGACACCTTCCTGACAAAGCCATCGACCTGATCGATGAGGCCGCCTCGAAGCTGCGCATGGAGATCAACTCAAAGCCTGAACAGCTGGATGAGATCGAACGTAAGATCATGCAATTTGAGATCGAACGAGAAGCTATAAAACGTGAAAATGATTCCAAAAAATTGGAAAGCATTGAAAAGGAACTTTCCCACCTGACTGAAGAAAGGGACGCTTTTCGTGCAAAGTGGCAAGCTGAAAGAGATGTTGTAGATAGCATTCAAAAAACAAAAGTGGCTATCGAAGGATTCAAATTCGAAGCTGATCAAGCCGAACGAAATGGTGATTACGGCAAAGTTGCTGAAATCAGGTACGGAAGGATAAAAGAAGCAGAATTGAACCTCGAACGACTGAAAGCACAGCTTACAGAAATACAATCAAAATCAAAGATGATCAAAGAGGAGGTTGATTCCGAAGAGATCGCCGAGGTTGTATCCAAATGGACCGGTATTCCGGTATCCAAAATGATCGAGAGTGAAGTAAGTAAACTTTTGCGATTGGAAGATGAGTTGAGAAAACGTGTGATCGGTCAGGAAGAGGCGATCATAGCTGTATCGGACGCTGTGAGACGATCACGCGCCGGACTTCAAGACGCGAAACGACCGATCGGCTCATTCATTTTCCTGGGCACAACCGGAGTCGGAAAAACAGAGCTCGCAAAAGCCCTGGCGGAATACCTGTTCAATGACGAAAATGCCATGACCCGCATCGATATGAGCGAATACCAGGAAAAGCATGCTGTCAGCCGTCTGGTCGGCGCTCCTCCGGGATACGTGGGCTACGACGAGGGAGGACAGTTAACAGAAGCTGTGAGGAGACGACCCTATTCTATCATTTTATTGGATGAAATAGAAAAAGCACACCC
>JBKCAB010000038.1:0-1173 GCA_046307935.1 Bacteroidota bacterium
CAGGAGAGCTTAGGCTCGGTGTTTCGATCGGATTCGCTGAGCTTATGACCAAAATGGTTTTATACTATCTTCACGAACGTGCTTGGTACAACCTCCATGTATTCAAACAGCATAACAGCCGAGTACGTCACATCCTAAAAACCATAACCTGGCGTTTCATTGGAACGATCGACACAATCTTCCTTGGTTGGGTATTAAGCGGGAAAGCTGAAATTGGATTGACGATCGGTGGCATGGAACTTATCACCAAAATGGCATTATACTACATCCACGAGCGCATTTGGTACCGAAGTGATTTCGGTCTAATTGGAATGGAAACAGTTCAAACCAATAAAAAAAATGAGTGACTTGCACGAATACAACTTCCTACTGAGACCTCAAGACAGATCTGGCATGATGGGACATGAACCAGCGCTCATTTGGTTCACCGGGCTATCAGGTTCCGGTAAAAGCACACTGGCTAATCTCCTCGAACACCGGCTTCATCAACAAGGTGTACATACTTTTTTACTCGACGGAGACAGTATAAGAAAAGGACTGAACAGCGATCTTGGTTTTTCAGAGAGGGACAGAACAGAGAATATTCGCAGGATTGCAGAGGTTTCCAAATTGATGATGGACGCGGGCCTTATCGTCATCGCAGCGTTCATTTCTCCCTTTGAAACAGATCGATCGCTTGTCAAGGATATTACTGGCAGAAAACACACTCTTGAGATCTACGTCGCAACTTCGTTGGAAGAATGTGAAAGAAGGGATGTGAAAGGACTTTATGCTAAAGCGAGGAAAGGTGAAATACAGAATTTTACCGGAATAGACTCACCCTACGAAGTGCCCAGAAATCCGGAAATCACTATCGATACTGAGTTTTGCACACCTGAATCAGCGATTGAACAGATCATCGACTTACTCAGAGATCGTGAAATCATTCAATGAAAAAACACCCATGGAACTACTAACCACCGCTATTGAAGCCGCTATTGAGGCTGGCAATGCCATTATGAAGATCTACCGCACCGGAGACTTCACCATTGACGTAAAAAGTGATCTTTCACCGCTTACCAATGCAGATCTGGCAGCAAATAATGTGATCACTTCGTACTTAGGACCCACCAGAATACCACTTCTAACAGAGGAAGGCAAGCACATTGACTGGAATGAACGAAAGTCATGGAA
>JBKCAB010000039.1:0-4718 GCA_046307935.1 Bacteroidota bacterium
CAGGAGCAGCTTTGGCTGCACCAACAGCCGTACTTGTGCTGCCATCAATTCCGCTTGTACCTCGATTTGACCAATATTTTATTGACCTCACCGGATCGAATAATTGACAATATCGAATGACGGAACTGTTCGCCATGTGCAGCTGTGTACGCTCTGGCAGGTAATCCAGTATAAGTTCGAATACTTTAATGTCTGAAAATCGCACACGATCAAAGAATTCTCCCATTCTATCGCGGGCGATAAGATCCTTTTGTCTCCATTTTGACGAGAAATTCAGGGTGTTTCGGGAGTAATTGAGGCTATTCAATTCTTTCATAAAATCAACAGGGTCTGATTGAAAAGAGTGGGTCAGGCACTGAAAAGTGTCCATGAAAGGGAACTCAAAACCTACCTTCCAATGTTGCTTTGGTCGGTTCTTTCTCAGGAATGATTTGATTCTTTTGGATACAACCGCACCACCAATCGAAATGAGCACATCCGGAGCAAAATCGGGAAGCTCTTCCTCTGTGATCGAATTGAGTGCTCTGTCTATACAGTGCACAAAACGTTCATGCTGAAGATTTGAGGTGTTCTCTACCAAAACCGCCACATCCGTGTCATCACTAAATTGTTCCATTTGGCGGAGCAAAGCTTCATCAGGACGGTGCTGACCTATCAGAACGAGTTTTCTGGTTCCACTCAGGGCCTGTTCCATTTCTGTCCTGCGGCGATCCGGGAGTTTAAAGTATCCACGTACGGTCTCTACCCTTCGAACATTTATTTCAGCACAGTCAACCTTGCCATAGAGCGGTTCCGACATGCCTACATTGATGTGAATTGGTCCTTTCCATTCACCGTTGCACAAATTGAATGCAGTTGCCAACTCCCTGTTAACGTGCCAAAGACTTTCGTTATCATGAATCCCCTCACTAAGGTCGCATGAATAGCGCACATGCTTACCAAAAAGGTTCTTTTGAACAATTGTCTGTCCATCACCCTGATCCACCCATGCGGCTGGACGATCAGCAGTGATAACGACTAGCGGCAAATACTGATAGAATGCCTCGGTTACAGCAGGAAAATAATTCACTGCAGCTGATCCGGATGTACACAAAACTGCCACCGGCTCATTCAACATCTGAGCAATTCCCAAAGCAAAAAATCCGGCAGAACGTTCGTCGTGGACAACATAGCAACACACTTGTGGATTTTCATCAAAAGCTATGACCAGCGGCGCATTGCGTGATCCGGGTGAACACACTACATGTTTCACGCCGTTTGCAACGCTCTGTGCGACAACCTGCTGTGCGATCCGCTTATCACTGGTAATTGGCATGACTGAATGCTTGTTCAACAAAAGTAACAAGAAGTTGCAGAGAATGTTTCTTAAAAGCTTAGAGGCTTTCTACAATGTTAAGCAGTGTTCGGGATTTATTCTCCGTCTCGAGCCATTCTTTGTTTACCTCAGAATCTACTGTAAATCCGCCACCCAAGAACAAGTAGAGATGGTTGTCTGAGCGCATTGCACACCTCAGATTCACAAATAACGTACACGCTGATTGATCAACCTCTCCGATCATTCCTGAGTAAAGCCTTCGCTTGTGTTTTTCGGAGCGGGCAATGAGTTCGAGCGCGGGCTTTCTCGGATAACCGCTCACAGCCGATGTAGGCTGAAGTGAAGCTGCAAGGGCAACCGGATCCCCGGAAAAAGTAAAACTGATCGTTGTTCGCAGGTGGCGCACAGGACCGGCAAGAACTTCTTCCACATCAGAAACGTCGATTTCACTTGCTCCACCGGACACAAGGAGCTCAAGGATATCATCCGTAACCATGCGTTGCTCATTTCTTTCTTTTTCAGTCCATAATTGAGACCCATTCGCCGCGATCGTACCGGCAAGTGCTACTGTGGTGCATCTGCCGTTTTCACAATTCAACAGGACCTCAGGAGAAGCTCCTATCCATGTTCCGAACTCTTCCGATTCAAGGAGATATACAAATGATTCAGTGTAGCTTGAACATAAACTTTCGAACAGCTCCGATGTTTTTGACGGATCGAAAGGAACTTTTTTTACTCTGGACAAAACTGCTTTACCTATGGCTTCGCTCCGCAAATCATGCAGGAATTGTTGCGCAGTATCCAAATACTCGTATTCAGAGACTTCTACAGGCAACTCAACTGAAATTGAATTGATCAAGTTTGGAGTAGCTGCTTCCTTGAGCACAAAAAGAGCGTCACCGGGAAATGGCGAAAGCACAAATCCTTTTACTGCTGTGTCGTTTGAAGATCGTTCAAGCAGTCCTTCACGCAAGACAAGCTCTCCCCCGGGAAAACGATATCGGATCCTTGCGAACATTTATTTTACTATGACCATGATCGTCAAGCGACCGGTACAAACGAGTTTACTTGTCGCATTATCGTAAATATCTACCTGCCAAATATGCGTCCGTTTGCCGGCATGCACGATCTTTCCTATTGCTTTTACACTGCCACTTTTGACACTACCGATATGATTTGCATTCACTTCGAGACCTACAGGAAACTCCTTTTCGAGATCTAACAACAATGTTGAGCCCATTGAACCGATACTTTCAATGAGCGCCGCACTCGCTCCACCATGCAGCAAACCCAACGGCTGATGCGTGCGGTGATCCACCGGCATTGTAGAAACAATGTAATCTTCGCCGATCTCCACACATTCGATTCCCAATTGCTCCATCAGTGTATTCTTGTTGAAACGATTGATGGCCTCGACGCTTACAGATTTGAATTTCATAACCGCTAAAATAGTTAAATCAGCTGTCAATTCGCCATAAAATACACTGATCGGCCTAAGGGGAAATTATTAACTTTGGATCATGATGGAACACAACAAAGATCTGGCGTCATTAAATACTTTTGGTATCAGTGTGAAAGCAGACAGCTTTGGTGTATTTTCTAATACGGAAGAGCTCCAATCACTACTTTCGAAAGCGGATGGAAAGTCTTTACTCGTTCTTGGAGGAGGAAGTAACATACTGTTTACCAAAGACTTTCAAGGAGTCGTTTTGCGCAATGAGGTAAAAGGATTTGAAGTGATTGGTGAATCGGATGAATGGGTAACCGTTGAAGCCGGTGCCGGTGAGGTATGGCATGATTTTGTGCTCCGCTGCATTGAACATGGATATGGCGGACTTGAAAATCTCAGTCTGATCCCCGGGAGTGTCGGGGCTGGCCCAATGCAGAACATCGGAGCTTATGGTGTCGAGATCAAAGATGTTTTCGATCATCTCAAAGCATTCCACATTGCAAGTGGGGAGATCCATATCTTTAAAAAAGACGATTGTCTGTTCGGTTACCGAGAAAGTGTCTTCAAAAATAAGTTCAAGGGGCAGTACGTCATACTCAAAGTGTCCTTCCGTCTGTCGAAGAACCCGAAGATCAACACAAGTTACGGAGCAATTGAAAGCGAATTAGCTAGGATGGGCATCGTCACACCAACGATCCGTGACATCAGTAATGCAGTGATCAACATTCGTTCGAGCAAACTACCCGACCCAAAACTTATTGGGAATGCAGGAAGTTTCTTTAAAAATCCGGTCGTTGATGATGCTATTGCCGACAAAATTCTTGCCGCCCACCCTGAAGCACCGGTCTACCCGGCAGAAAATGGCAAAAAGAAACTCGCTGCGGGATGGCTGATCGAAAAGGCGGGATGGAAAGGGAAAACCTTCGAGAATTATGGAGTTCATAATTTACAGGCCTTAGTCCTCGTGAATTACGGTGGTGCTAACGGAACTCAGTTGTATGAGTTATCCTCTGAGATCATTCATGATATCCAGGAAAAATTCGGGGTAACTCTGGAGCGGGAAGTGAACATTCTCTGACGGCCGTGAGATCATGTTGAATCAATTCCGATTTTTATTTCTTTTTTTGGAGACTTATCAGTGTTGGAAATTCTAAAATCGTCTTGGAATTCTTAAAGCACATCGGCAGGATCGAATTAGAGCTGTTAATCCTACCATTTATCCTCTGTTCCTTTCTCCTTGTTCTCCTGATCGATTAACTTTTGCCAGTTGTAGCCGCCTTCTTCGGTATCGAATAGTATTTCCCTGTATTCCTCCCTGGTGATCGAGTAATGCTCCACCTCTTCACCGGTATATTCCTCGATCTGCTTTAACAACTCGCGCTCCTGTGGACTACAGAACGAGAGTGCCTGGCCACGCCTGTTTCCCCTACCCGTTCGACCGCAACGGTGCACATAATTCTCTGGATTTTCAGGCAGATCATAATTTATCACATAATCCATCGTGGGAATATCAATACCCCTGCAAGCCACGTCGGTCGTGATCAAAACCTTATTCTCACCTGACCTGAAACGGTCCAATATCAGGAATCGCTCCTGTTGGGAAATTCCCCCGTGCAGTGCTTCAGTTTTGAGTTCAACCCGTTCCATCGCAGCGACCACACGCTCCGCTCTGACTTTTGTCCGTACGAAAATGATGAATTTACTTTCTTCGTATTCCTTGAGAATATTTTCGAGGAAAAAACGCTTATCATCCAACTCCACAAATGCTACCGCGTGATCAATATTCTTTGCTACCGGATTTTTTGGTGATATCTGAATCCGAATGGCGTCGCGAACAAGCTCATAGGCCAAGGTTTTTATTTTCCGGCTAATGGTAGCGGTAAAGAACAGCGTTTGCCGCTTTTTCGGGATATGACGAAGTACATCCTTGATATCTTTATTGAATCCGAGGTC
>JBKCAB010000040.1:0-7504 GCA_046307935.1 Bacteroidota bacterium
CGTAGAATCATGTCTGAAACACCCTTCCAACGTTGAAATGCAGCAACGCTTCGAAACGATCAGAGACTGGGAATATGTCCGGAACAGAACCTTCTAAGCCGATGGAGATCGAACGCAAATTTCTGGTTGACCGGGACAAATGGGAAAAAGTGGCCAAACCTGTTCCCAAGGAGATTGTTCAGGCCTATCTTCTTCGCAGCCCGGAAAAAACCGTCAGAGTCAGAGTTAAAGGTGACAAAGGATTTCTGACCATCAAAGGCCCGACAGAAGGGATATCCAGAGAAGAATTTGAGTACGAGATCCCGGTGATGGATGCGAAGGACATGATAAGACAGTTCGCTGACAAAGTGATTACCAAAAAGCGATACGAAATCCCCTTTTTCGATCATACTTGGGAGATCGATGTCTTTGGAGGTAATTTAAAGGGACTGATACTTGCAGAGATCGAATTAAAGGATGAATCCGAAAAATTTGAATGTCCCGAATGGATCACAGAGGAAGTATCCACTGATCCGGCGTATTTCAATGCAAACCTCATTGAGAAAGCCTGAACCTATTCCAACAGTTCTTCCAGTCACTATCCTTCTCTTTTGAGATCTGCCTTCTCGAGATCAAAAACAGTTGCGCCGAATTCCAGCTCGAACCAGCTTAAAAAGAGTTCAATGGTCAGCTTTTCCGGCCATGATCCTTCATCGTCATTGACCATCGTCAATTCAGTCTTGAAGATCTTTTTAAAATTCTGTTCAATGAGCGGCTCCACATCAAAGAAATCCTCTTCGATAAGGTATACATTAGGTTCGATCGGATCACCTTCTTCCACGCGAAGGTCATCTTCCGCGAACTGATTGGCCCAATCCCAGAATGCTGACGTTGGACGAACTATAACGTATCCTCTGTTTACGATCTTCATTTTCTTTCTTTTACTAGTGGTAAAAATTGACGTTTATCGGAACCATTTAATGTACCGTAAAAGAGCCATTCGGCCTTATTCATCGATTTTTGACGGATCACAATATCCCAATTAGTTACACCGGTTCTTTTCTCGAAATACGCTTGCCACTGCTCCATTTTCAGATTACCTGATGAGGACAAGTAAATTATCGCGGTATCATTAACAAAGATCAGCATCGACTCTTTTTGAAATTTTCCAGGCTGAAGGTATTTAAGGGACTTGCAGTTCGGTCCGAAACAGTCCAGCCAGTTGTAAAAGGCGTTTCTGGTCTTGAGTGAATCCTTGAAAGTCCAACTGCAAAAGCGAACATTATTTTCGTCACGTAAAAGATCCAGCTTCACTGTACCTTTGACTCCAAAACGATCTGTAAACAGCGGTTCATCGAAAGGCTTTATTCCACTGAATTCCAGCCCCAATGAACGGGCAAGGTCAAGGTCAAACATAGACATAAGGGTATCCGTTTGTTCCGTTTTTAGCGTATCATCATAATTCCGTTCAGATTTGGGAATGATCTGTTCAAGATCGATCACTTCTTCTTTGTTATCTTCACATGAGACGGATAAGAGCACTAAAGCACCTATGACAAGTAAGTTTTTCATTCCACCTTCAGTTTTTCAAGGCAGGAACACGTCCTTTCGATGTCACTATCAGTAATGTCCAGATGGGTTACCATACGGAGCATTCCTTCACCGAACGCCATGATCAATATATTGGCCTCTTTGAGCTTCTGAATGATCAAATCACGCTTTGAAGCGTCTTTCAAAATGGTTACCACGATATTCGTCTGCACTGGTACCACCTCATGAACCCAACTCAATCCATTCAGCGTTTCCTCCAGTTTTCGGGCTCGTTGATGATCTTCTTTTAGACGAGCGACATTATACTTCAAGGCATACAGTCCTCCTGCCGCGATGATTCCCGCCTGACGCATCCCACCACCGAATACCTTTCTCACCCTTCTGGCCTGCTTAATGAAAGCCTTATTACCAAGTAAAACTGAACCTACAGGCGCTGCCATTCCTTTAGAAAGGCAGATAGAAATACTGTCAAATTCCGCTGCATAAACTTTGGGGTCTATGCCGGTCTCAACGAGTGCGTTCATCAGACGAGCGCCGTCCAAATGAAGCGGTAAATTGTACTCGTTGCAGAAACGGCGTATCTTTTTGATCTCTTCAAATTCGTAGATGGCTCCTCCTCCCCGGTTTGCTGTATCTTCTAGACTGACCAGCTGCGTCAATGGAAAATGCACGTCGTCGGGGTTATTGATCCATTTGGCAATATCCTCCACCCTCAAACGACCTCTGTCTCCCTGCAGCAAACGAACAGACGCCCCTGAGTTTCGGGCGATACCTCCACCTTCGTATTTATAAATATGACTTTCCTCATGACAGATCACTTCGCCTCCCGGTCTTACATGCACATTAATAGCGATCTGGTTGGTTTGCGTTCCGGATGAGCAGAACAGCGCCGCTTCTTTTCCAAAATAATCCGCAGCGAACTCCTGCAGTTCGTTCACCGTTGGGTCCTCCCCGAACACATCGTCCCCTACTTTAGCGGAGAACATAGCTTCGAGCATTTGGACTGAAGGTTTTGTTACCGTATCACTGCGCAGATCGACCATATTTGAATGAATTGGTGGTTGAATATAACGTTTCTCTAACATTCGGAACCGGTAAAAACCATTCCTTTGTGCAAAAATAAGCGCATGGAATACGCAATCGTTGCTTTGACGGTTTTATTTGGAGCGGTATTGACTTTTTTTTCCGGATTCGGTCTTGGCACACTAATGCTCCCTGTTTTCAGTCTTTTCTTCCCGCTTCCCGTTGCCGTAGGAGCAACAGCGGTGGTGCATCTTTCCAACAATATCTTCAAATTCGGAATTGTCTACCGACACATACATTTGAGTACACTATTGCGCTTCGGGATCCCTGCACTGGTCTTTGCAATTCTAGGTAGCCTGCTCCTCGACGTGGTTGGACATCTCGAATCGTTTTACAGCTATTCGATCGGAGAAAAAACCTTCCAGCTTACACCTTTGAAAATAGTGATCGGTTCGTTAATGATCTTCTTTGCCTGGTTTGATCTGGATCCGCGATTTTCCGGCTGGTCGATGGATCGGAAATGGATCCCGCTGGGAGGAGTGCTAAGCGGTTTCTTCGGTGGAATTTCAGGTCACCAAGGAGCCTTTCGTGCGGCTTTCCTTAATAAGGCAGGTTTGACGAAAGAACAATTCATCGGCACCTCTAATTCTATCGCACTCATCATTGATATTTCTCGGATCTTAGTGTATGTTCAGACACTCGATTTCATGGCACTCGCGGATGAAAAATTCTTGCTCATCACGGGCGTGTTCTGTGCATTTATCGGAACCTATTTCGGCAAGGAATTACTTAAAAAGACGACCATGAAAGGAATTCAACGTTTGGTCGGTGCGCTGTTACTGATAATGGGAGCGCTTTTTGTGAGTGGGATCCTTTAAGGTCATTTTGCAACATTCTCAGTCATGAACATGCTGAAAACCCTTTTAAATTCTGACTGCGGCTCTGCCGAAATCCTAAGCATGTGACCGCTTACCGGGTTTTCAAATCGTAGCTCCAAGGCGTGAAGCATCATCGTATTCATCCCCCACCTTTCCAGAAAGAGCTTATTCTGTTTGTTGCATCCGTGCGGTCGGTCTCCGATTATCGGATGAAATATGTGTGCAAAATGCTTACGGATCTGGTGCATTCGACCTGTTTCGGGCTTAACTTCCACGAGTGAATAACGGGAAGTACTGTGCTTACCGAAAGGTACCGAGAGCTCAAAATACTCCAACGTTTTGTAATGGGTCACAGCTTCCTGAGCTGTTCCCTTTTCGTCAGCCAGCGTATAATCGATCGTTCCCGAGGATGGTGTATGTCCGCGAACAATAGCCCAATAGGTCTTTTCCACCTTCCGATCCATAAATAGCCGCTGCACCAATCGATTCATTTCAGGATCGAAGGTAAACAGCAGAACGCCTCCGGTTTTTCGATCTAAACGATGAACGGGATAAACCATTTGCCCGAGCTGCTTACGCAGCAATTGAACGGCAAATTCCGAAGCATCCGCAGCGATCGGACTTCTGTGCACCAGCAAACCATGCGGTTTATTGATGGCGACCAGTCGTTCGTCGCGGTAGATGATCTCCAGATCCATATTTAAATGATCAGAGCTTGCGTGCGATCATTAGTCCGTCGCGGATCGGCAGCAACACATGTTCTACCCGCGGATCATTGTGCACCATTGTATTATAGTCCATGATGATCTTCGTCTCCCTGTCCAAGGTATCGTACTCCTCGAGCACTTTTCCTGACCAGAGCACATTGTCTGCAATGATATAACCGCCTTTTTTGACCTTATCGAAAACGAGCTCGTAATATTTGATATAGCTTTTCTTATCGGCGTCAATAAACACGATGTCCCATTCTTCGTTGAGGGCAGGAATGAAATGAGCCGCATCTCCAACCAGGTATTCCAGCTTTTCCTCTATCCCGCTTTTGGAAATGTATTGCCGCACCAGCTCTTCCAGTTCTTCGTTGACGTCTATCGTGAATACTTTACCATCATCTGACAACCCTTCAGCGAAGCATAAGGCTGAGTATCCGGTGTAAGTGCCGATCTCTAGGACTCTTCTAGGTTTGATCATATGGGAGAACATACTAAGTACCCTTCCCTGAAAATGGCCGCTCAGCATTCTAGGCTGTAAAACTTCGAGATAGGTCTTTCGATTGAGCTCCTGAAGCAAGGGCGGTTCATCTGTTGAATGTGCGCAAACGTAGGCGTCTAGTTGGGGGTCGAGGAATTCCATGGTGAAAAGAATTTTGTCAAAGATGGGTAAAGGTAGTGAGGAGGAATACAATTTGTTCCCTAATTCCAAAATTTAAGAATTCGCGAATTCGAAAAATTGCAAAATCGCTTTATTGCGATATAACAATTAATGGAAACACTTAAATTTACCACCCAAAATCCTTCAATCGATCGATTCTTTTAACAACCTTTGAACCATGAAAACCAAAAACAAAGAGGGATATTGTGCAATAGGGGTCTACAGAGGGAAAACGTTTCACAACATCGGAACGCTCTGGCGTTCTGCCTATATTTTGGGAGCATCGTACATTTTTACAGTCGATCATAAATACAAAAAGCAAACATCCGATGTAGTTAAAGCGTGGTCTAGGATCCCTCTTTTCCATTACCCTAGCTTCGATGATCTGATGAGTAACATTCCCTATGATTGTCGTTTGGTAGGCATAGAACTCGACGAAAACGCCACACTGCTTCATACTTTCGTGCACCCAAAAAGAGCTATTTATCTACTCGGGTCCGAAGATGAAGGTTTACCAGACATCATTAGAGAGAAGTGCCATTACCTCGTGCGACTTCCCGGTAATTCATCACTCAATGTAGCTGTCACAGGAAGTATTGTTTTGCATGACAGAGTTTCAAAAATTTCCACTATCTTTCCTCCACATCACAATGAATGATGTGCGATGACTAAACCTTATCTTTCAATACTTTTTATTGTTCTGGCCACCTCGGTAATCAGTCAGTACAATAGTACCCGAAAAGTAGCTGTAATTGGTGGTGGAATTGCCGGTGTTTCTGCTGCACACTACATTCTTGAGAATGACAGCCAAACTGAGGTTGTCCTTTTTGAAAAAGAAAAGATCCTAGGAGGGAATGCCAAAACAGTGATGGTTTCCAACGCTTTTGGTGATTCGATTAAAGTTGATATCGGACCGCAGTTCTTTACCGATGATACATGGCAGCAATATATTACTCTATTGAACCATTACGACCTTATTTCACCCGAAATACTCAACGAATTCAGAGGAACTTTCGTGATCTACAAAAATGATTCTGTGCATCCCACCTTTATCAGTCCGAGAGGTTTGTTGAAAAGAGGTGAACGGATTAAAAATCTACGACAGTTCTATCTATTCTACAAAAGCGCTTTCAGACTTTTTTCTTCCCAAGAAGATTCTGATCTGACGGTAAATGAATGGTTAGCGATGAATGAAATGAGTGAATCATTCAAGAATGAGATTGCCTTACCTTTCATGGCAGCTACAAAAGGTACAACTGTCAATGCACTTAAGGAGCTTTCAGCTAATGATCTCGTTAAACTCTTCGCTTTTCGCGGACCCCTTGAAAAAAAAACCTTTTATGTGCTGAATGATGGAATGGGTAATGCTGTTCAAGTTATTGGTGACTCATTAGTGTCGAAGGGACTTGATATTAAGTACAATTCACCCGTGCGCTCAATAAAAAAAAACGGGGAAAAATTAACAGTAACAACTGACCAAGGAGATTCTGATTTTGATTTCGTGGTATTTGCGGTTCATCCCTACCAAGCTGCAAAAATGCTTTCCGATGACAGTAGCCTTACAGAACTAAAAACTATTTTGAATACGTTTGAATATGAGGAAGTACAGATCGTTCTTCACCGAGACAGCTCTTATGCTTTTCCAAAGAGATCATTTCTCAACATCACGACCGACTCGGACAATAGTGTTCTGACCAGTACAATGAACCTGAGCTGCATCCACCGCGACTATTCCGGTATTTATAAGAGCTGGATGAAAGATGAAGACGTAAATAAAGTAATGGAAAACGGTACACTCATCGATCTTCAAGTCTTCGAGCATCCTATGAATACACCTCAATTCAATCGCTCACTGGAAAAGTTATACAGCGTATCCTCAAAATTCCCAAACCTTTATTTCGCAGGAGGATGGACTGAGGGGCATGAAACACAGGACGCTGCAGTTCGATCAGGCGAAAAAGCCGCATTCAAATACCGCAAACTGTTGGACCGTTAAAACTTAATTATTGTCGATCAAGATCTCGACATCTTTTCTGAACTGAAAAAGCCAATCATACATTTCATCTGTCCGAAAGACACGCTCAAGCGCTCCATGGTCTGCTCCACGATGAACGGTATATTTCAAGTTCTTACCACCATTGCATGCCTTGATCGCTTTTACGATCTTCTCTGATTCCGAAATAGGAACAGCTGTATCTTCATTACCGTGCTGTATCCACAAGGGAACCGTAGCAAGGTCGCAGCCGTCTTTTGGATTCCCTCCGCCGCACAATGCAACAGCGGCAGTCACAACATTTGGATACGCACCCGCAAAATTGAGTGTGCCATAACCTCCCAAACTCATTCCTGTAACGTATACTCGATTTGTATCTGTGTTGTATTGAGATTGAACGTATCGTAGAGTATTCAGAATTTTCGTAGGGTCCCAGGCCTTACCGGCAGGCGTTTGCGGGGCGATAACAATACCAGGGACTTTCCTCCCCTTTTCTACTTCTCTTATAACGCCATACTTTCGCACAAGATCGAGATTCGTGCCTGACAAGCTCCTTCCGTGCAAAAAGATAAGTATTGGTGGATTGCTATTTAGTATTGAATCTTCAGGTAAATACAGCCAAAAAGGATAATCTGCCTTTCCGAATTGACGAGTCAATCGGGAGGATGGATTACCGTTGGAAACTTTGACTACTTGGGAAGATGAATCCGCT
>JBKCAB010000041.1:0-639 GCA_046307935.1 Bacteroidota bacterium
CTTCAGGTCGCTGTGCAGTTTGCCCAGAACAGAATTCGCTCCAGCCAAACGCGCACGCTCAACGGGTTTGATAAGTTGCCATTCTTCGTATTCCTCCGATCGGTACGCACTGATCTGCAGATGAAGCATTTCGACTTCAGCAGGTAAATGGGTGATACCAAAATCGCAAAAATCAATTTCAATCTGAGCAATAATCGCCTTTTGATGAAGATAGGCTCTCCACTGATGCAAGACATTTTCGGCCTTAATTGCCGCAATCCGTGACACTTTCTTCCACTGTTTCGCAAAGCGCCATTTTCCAATGAGTGTTTTTTCTTTCAGCAAAGAAAGCAGCGTTTCTGTCTCAGATTCCGAAGGTGGGATCATCCAATTGTTGCGTTCCATTTCCAACGTACCGAAAATGGACTTTTCCTTGAGGTATTTTCGGTAAAGTTTGAGGAACTGCTTTTGTTCCTTGGAGTCTGGGGTCAGGATCCGTTCAAAACGTGTGAATTCTGCCGATGAAAAATGCTGACATAATGCCGCTTTTTTCATGGCTTTTTGTAAATCTCCCCAAGTATTCAGTTGGAAGAGCGAATTGAGGTCGTCCAGTTGTTTGATACAGTCACGCAGCGAACGGTCGAGTCGACCAAAAGTGTC
>JBKCAB010000042.1:0-2642 GCA_046307935.1 Bacteroidota bacterium
CTCCTAATCCGTAGAAGTGCACAAGCGAATACCGAGGCAGGAAAGCTGGCTTTACCCGGTGGATTTGTCGAAGGGATAACCGCCGCTGACAATTCCTGGCAAAAAGGCGATGAATCGTATTTACTGGCTGCCGTGCGTGAATTAAATGAGGAAACAGGTCTTGACCTTTCCTCACTTGACGAAAATGCCTTCCGCTTGATTGGTATTTTCGATGCGCCATTCAGGGATCCACGGAACACGTCGGATGCCTGGACCGAAAGCCATGTTTTCCATTATCATCTGCACGATGATACAGATCATCACGTTACAGGAGGTGATGACGCTGAAGATGCCGCCTGGTTTAGTATCAACGAAATCCTTGCGCTTGAAAAAAAATCCTTTGCTTTCGATCATTTCGAAATCCTTGATGATCATGGTTTCCTTCAAAATTCAACATCACAATAATGACCGCTGGGCAAGAAAAGAAGATCAGAGAATTATTGAACAAGTACAATGATGTGCTTTTGCATTCTATGCGGCTCGCTATCGCAGAAGATTTTATCAACCTGATGATCTTGAACAGGGAGGATAGTGAATTCGAACTTCAAGACCTGTTGAAGAACAAGGAGCAATTCTATAACACTATCATGAAGGAATTCCTAAAGAAGAACAGCTCTTCGGTGGTTTCTCAGCTGAGGTCAATGGATGAACCCTTTGAATTGAGCAAGAAATCGAAAAGGTCAAAAACACGAAAAGGTCCTAAAAATTAAACAACTCTTATTTATCCCCTATCTTCAACTTATCCTTGAACACTTTTTCGAACTTTTCCACCTTGGGCTGTACCAACAATCTGCAATAACCCTGGTTGGGATTCTTCGCGTAGTAGTCCTGATGGTAGTCTTCGGCCAGGTAAAAGTTGATCAGTGGACTTACTTCGGTAACAATTGGTGAGCTGTATGCTTTTTCCGAGTTGAGGGATGCGATCAGTTCTATGGAGATCTTTCTCTGCTCTTCATTCCTGTAAAAGATGACCGATCGGTATTGGGTACCCACATCTGCTCCCTGACGGTTCAACGTGGTCGGATCATGAACGGTGAAGAAAACTTTCAACACGTCATAAACGGATGTCTTGGTGCTATCGAATACTACCCTGACCACCTCTGCATGGCCGGTTCGTCCAGAACATACTTGTTCATACGAAGGATCTTTCATTTCACCACCTGAATAGCCGGAAACGACTTCTTCAACACCTTCAAGCCTTTCATACACTGCCTCCACACACCAATAGCATCCGCCTCCAAGGACCAACGTGTCCAACTTCGCATCCGATTGACGGTTTCTCTTCTTCAAATTGGGATCAGAACCCGACTCCTGAGAGCAAGAATGTAAGGTCAAAACGAAAGATGATATGAAAAGGATAAGTTTCATGATAACTTTTCATAAATGACAATCTATTCGGGCAAATGTTCAACTCCGGGCGTTAGCTATTTTTATCAACTGATCCGGATAGTCAGTAATGATCAGCTCCACCCCTTTCCGTATTAGTCTTGTTGCCTTCTTCTCATCGTTGACTGTCCAACTGAAAATCCTGACGCCTGAAGCACGAAGCCGATGCACCTTTCTTTTCTTTACGGTCGGATAGAACATACCCAGTGCATAAGGTTTGAATGTCAGATCCTTCAGGAAACTCCTGATCCCTTTGACCGGTAAATAGGTCAAATAGACCAGACGGTACTCAGGTGAACGTTCGTGCAACTCTTCCAACAAATTTCGGTCAAAGCTCATGATCATCAGGTCAACCGACGCGGGAATTCGGGAAATTTCATTCAGAATGATAGACACGTACTCTTCGGGATACGGTTGCGATCTACCGTACTCACCATCTGAAGATTTCACCTCAAACAATAAGGTCTTACCTGCCATATCCACCTGCGATAAAAACTCAGAGAACAATGGTTTGGTAGAAACGATCTTTTCCTGCATCGGAAATTTCGGATGGCCGATAGACCCACAATCGAACTTACGGATCTGCTCTTGGGTTAGCTCATAAATATTGAATGTACCCTCGTTCCGGATCGAATTGCCAACCGAATCCAAGCAGAAAGAAGACTGAAAATAGGGCTCATGCGATACTACCAGCTGCTTGTCCTTGTTGACGATCACATCCAGCTCGATACCATCAGCACCCAACGCCAACGCCTTTTGAAATGAAATGATCGAATTTTCGGGTAAAAGTCCCCTGCAACCTCTATGGCCTATGATAAGGATGGAATCCTGTCCGAAAAGAAAGAGACTCTGAAGAATAAACAGGGTAAACAGGAAAAGCTTCATGTGGCAAAGTTAATTCATGGAAACGAAGCACATGTCATGATGATGTTAACTAACTTTGTTGCTGAGATAAATTACATGACATCAGTACCTGATCATTTCCAAAATTTCAAACAAAAGGTCAGCTCCATTCCACTGCCGGAGAATTTTACTTTCCCGTTCTATTACGACCCGCATCCACTCGCACTGATCGCAGCATCGGAGTTGCAAGCCTATTTGTCTGCAAATTCTTTGGACCATAATTTTGGATTGGATGACACCGAAAACGGACTGAAGATCGGTAAGATGTTTGGTGTGCTTGTGGTGCTGTCACCGTCAGGAGAACTCGGTTACTT